>JASIJX010000335.1 GCA_030049955.1 Acidobacteriaceae bacterium | reverse complement strand
CACTCACTTCCCTGCCCCAGGCGCAGATCGCCATAGGCATCACAGTCCAGGTTCCCCGTCTCTCCTGCGATGAGTGACCGCGAAGCGGTGTGCGGAAATGCAGGCGAAGCGATGCCCCAGGAAGCCCAAAGCGTCGCCATGGTCCCATTTGCCAGCCCGAGCAGCATCATGCTTGAAACTTCATTGTTTGTGGAGGGGTCGCGCTGCACCTGGGCGCTGACGCTTACGATCTCGGCTCCACTGATCCAGCGAATGCGGTCGATGTTGTGCACTGCGTGGCCGATCAGGATGCCCACATTCTCCGGCAACGATTGCCACGCGGGCAGCGAGGCCAGGCCGCCGGCCGCCAGAATCTGCTCCTGCATCATGCGCACCTGGCCGATGGCGCCGGCGCGCACCAGCCGATATGCTTCGAGGTTGCAATCGCGAAAGCGCTGCCCAAACATGATCATCAGACGCACGCCGGCTCTGCGCACTGCTTCCAGAATGCGGTCGCAGTCTTCGAGGGTGGTCGCCATCGGCTTATCGAGCAGAATGTGCTTACCTGCGCGGGCAGCCGCAATTGCCTGCTCTGCGTGCGCCGCGTGCGGCGTGCTGATCAACACTGCATCCACATCCGGTCGCGCTAGTAGCGCCTCCACGCTCGGTTCCGCCACCATGCCATACTCTGCAGCAAGCGCCACGACACGGTTTCCGCCGGCAATCGCCACCAGATGCGCGCTATGCGTATAGCGCTTCACCGTCTCCGCATTGGTGCGGCCCATGAACCCCGCGCCGATCAATCCTACTCCCAGGCCCGCTCCCATGCTTTTCATTGCTGCTCTCCGATATACGTGTCCAGATGGCCCAGTCCTTCAATCTCGGCGCGCAAATGATCGCCCGCCCGCAGCGCGCGTCCGCGTGCGAAGCCCACTCCTTCCGGAGTGCCCATTGCGATCACGTCTCCCGGATCGAGCGTAAGTACGGCGGTGAGCGCTGCGATTGTCTCCGGAATCTGAAAGATCATGTTCTTCGTATTCGAGTCCTGCATCAGCTCGTCGTTGAGCCATAGCCGCAGATCCAGATTTGCCGGGTTGGGGATCTCGTCTGTGGTCACAATTTCCGGTCCCAGCGGCGCGGACCCGTCGAACCACTTGCCCATCAACCAGTCGAAGAAGGGATCGAACTCGCGTTTGTCGCGCTGCTCGATCGCCGCGTTGTACTTGCGCTCGGAAAGGTCGTTCAGGATGCTGTAGCCGAACACGTACTGCATTGCATCTGCGGCAGTGACGTTGCGCGCCTGCCTGCCAATGATCACCGCCAGCTCTGCTTCCCAGTCGAAGAAGTTATTCTTTCTGCGCAGGTGCACAGTGCCGGCCGGACGCAGCAGCGCAGAAGACGGTTTCCAGAAGATCTGCGGCGTCCATACGCCGCCTGCAGGCCCCGAGAACCCCGATTCCGCAACATGCTTGCGATAGTTGCCCGCCAGCGCCAGAATCTTGCCCACCGAAAGCAACGGCACCTCCAGCTTTTCGGCTTCGAAAGGAATGAGCGGTGCGGCCGCCAACTGCTCCGCCGCGATTGGCGCCAATGGAGAATGGTCGCCCAGGTCGCGAACTTGATGGCCGTCGCGCACGCCCGTGTGGATGCTTCCATCTCTGTGTACAAAACGGATCAATCGCAAGGTTGTTCGTCTCCTAACAAGCGCTGCAGATTCCCGCCGAGGATCGCCTCGCGCGCTTCAGTGGTGATGGCAGCATGCATGATCTTGCTCAGGCCGGCGCCGCCATGCTGGAGCGGCAAGCCGCTGCCGAACAACACCTGCGCATGCCCGCAGCGCTGCACCGTTTTTTCGATCGCCGCGTAGCCCATCACGCACGAGGTTTCAAGGTGCACCGTGGCGTACTGCCGCATGAGCCCAGTTGCCATCTGCAGTTCGTGCAGATAATTTATTCCCGCCAGAATCCATCGCACCCGCGGATGACGCGTGACGATGGCGTGCATCACCGCTGGATCGAGCGCCGGAACACCCCAGTTCATTACGACACGCAGCGGCAGAACCACGGGCCAGCGGCACGCAGCCGCGTCTTCAAGGATCTCATCGACGAACGATTCGAACAGCAAGTGATAGCTATGATGTTGCGGATAGAGCCGAATGCCGCGAAAGCCGCGCGCGGCATAGCGCTCAAACCCGTAGTCAGAAGGTTTCCAGGAATGGCTGAGCTCCTGGGTGCCAAGGCAGGCGAACGGAATCAGCACTTCAGGAAAAGATGTCGCCGCGGCCTGCGTCTCGCAGTTGCCGTCCTCCCAATTTACAAAGATGGAACGCGTGGAGCAGACTGCGGCTCGTTCGATCCTCAATCCTTTCAGCTCTTCCACGACCTCCGCGGCGGTGCTACGCGGCGTCGGCCAGTACGGCCACTTGCCCAGGAATGCATTCGCATCGAAAATCATGCGCTCACCCCCATCAGCCGCAGAATGTTGCCGCCCATCAGCAGCGCCCGCTGGGCATCGGTTAATTGCGTTTCTCTCACCTTCGCCAGTTGCGGCCATGGATCGAGCAGCGGCACATCAGTACCAAAGATCACTCGATCCGCCCCCAAGGCGCGCACGCAGGCCTCGACAAATCCTGTGTCTACCGTCGAGCAAGCAGTGTCCAGGTAGAGATTGGGAAAGCGCTCAGCCACCATGATGGCGCGGTTCCAGTCGCCGTGCGCAAATGGCTGCCCGCCCGCGTGCGCCATGATGAATTGCACCTCCGGCACGCGCGCCATTAGGTACTCGCACTCGGCCGGCGTGGTGTGCGCCAGGATCGGCATTTTCAGCTCGGCGCAAAGCTCGAGGATCGGAATTGTCGCCGACTCGGCAATGCTCATCTCGGGGGTCGAGTAGATCTTGAGGCCGCGCATGCCGTATACCTCCCGGCAGCGCCGGATTTCGTCGAGCGCCTCTTCGTCGAAGCGCGTGGAGTGAAGGCTGGCGTAGCCCAGAATGCGGTCCGGAAAACGCCGCATCTCGTCGAAGAGCAGACGATTGCCTTCGTGCATGTCATAGAAAAGCGCGGTCAGATCCGTGCAGCAGAGTTTGTCCACACCCAGCGAGTCGGCGATACGAACCAGTCCCTCGCCATCCATATTGATCTGCAAACGCGTCGATTTGCCGATATGCACATGTGCGTCGACGATCATTGTGGCTCCGATTCCAGTTCGCGGGGCTGCGGGTTGCGCTCATGCGTCTCGATTTGAACGACCGGATCGACCGTTCCCTGCTGCAAAGTCCGCTGCACGTGAGTAAGTGGATCGCTCCATCCGCTTCCCTGCCACGCTGCCGCCACAGCATATGTGCCGCTCACGGCATTGCGCGAACGCAGTATGTCATTGAACAGCACGATCTGATTTTTATCCTCTGGCGTAATAAGGTCTCCTGCGCGATGCGCCCGACCCGGTGCGTACGCGAGCCCGAGCGCAATGCTTCCCACCTTCGGCGTCTGCGCTCCTTCAAGGGCCACAAGGCCCTGCCCGTCTGCCATGCGCATCCTGGGAAGATTGCGAATTCCGGCGCCAACCTCATAACTGCGCGAGACATGCAACGGCTCAATCCAGAAGTGGCACCGCACATCCTCTTCGCCCTCGCGCATCTCATAAATAGCGCGAAGAGCCACTTCATCATCGCCGACTTTCCAGTGAGGAAGGCGCGCCTCCACCAGTGCGCGCAACGGCCCGGTTGCAAGGATTTGATAATCCGGCTCGCCTGGCTTTGCGGGTCGGTGAACGTAGTCCGGCGTGTTGAAGGGTGGTCGGAAAACCTGGCCATCTGCACGCAAAAAAATTCCTCCTAGCCCAAGAGTATCGCCCACGTGCAGCACATCCTCGCCAACGCTTGAAGGCACGGAAATGCGCGAGTACCCGATCAGCGAGTTAAACAGGCCGAGTTCGCTCTTGCGATGCGCCTGCACATCAAGTAAGAATCCCCCGTAGGTGCGATAGCCCATGAGCTCGCTCTCGATTGCCGCGGTCGCACGGTTATAGCCGTAGGAGTGGGTTGCGTGCACTCTCTTTGGCCAGGGCAATGACACCTGCAAGGTCTCCGAATAATAAATAGAGAGCCGTTCCCGCTCGCGCGGGGCCAGCTTGACCGCAAAGACAAACGCCCCGTCGCCGGAGCCGCTGGTCCCGGCGTCGACCTGCGAGGGCAAAAAACGCACACCTTTCTTTTGTTCCACCACGATCGCAAGCGTCCCCGGAAATCCGGGAGCGACCTTGCGGACCGTATCAATATCAAGTGTCGCCAGCGCATCCATCCGCTCCGATGTCGAATTGCTGACGGTCACCTGCAGAAGATCGGAGAAGTTCGGCAGTCGCCAGCCACCGGATAGTTCTCCAGCGCTTTGCTGGGCGCGCGCGGAGCACGCCGCGACCGCGACCAGAAGCACGAGACTGGCAAACTCAATGCATGAGCGCATGGCTCTCCTGTGCCGGCGGAAGCTGCGCCAGTGTCGCCAGGAACGCAACGAAGTCGCCGTTCGCGTACGTCCCGTCCAGGCGATGCAGCGTGCGCACGAGCGACCAGAACCGTTCGCTGTCGCCGAGTGTGTATGCGTTGGCTTCGCCGCTCGCGGTCTCCGGCGACCGATCGCGGAAACGCTGCTTGTCAACTGGCCGGCTCGCGTAAGGGTTCGATGCTTCCTCTGCCATCACCTTGTCGCGCAGGCGCAGGTAGTAGAGCGTGCGCGCGATGTCGAGACAATAGCGTTGGCGCTCGAGCGAGCCGGCACGATCGGCTGCCTGCTCATACTGCGCCGCCAGTGTGTCCGTTACGCGTTCTTTCAGCGCTGCGATTACCTGCCGGTCCACGGCAATGCTGCGCGGCAGCACTATACCGTTGTACTGCTGCGCCAGCACCGTGATGTCGAGCGTTGCCGGCTGCGGGCGAGAATCGAAGTGCTGAACCCAGGCAGGCTCGGTGCTGTTGCCGCGATACACTTCGAGCGTATCCAGGTAGCCGCGCCCGCTTGCGTCCCACCAGCGGAACTCGAGGTCCTTGCCTTCGTCGACCAGATGGCCGACTTCCATCCAGCCCTCTCGAGCGCCCTTCAGGTGGTAGCGCTCATCGGCCGCGGAAAAATACAGCTCCCGCCGGTCGCTGCGGTCCGGGGAAAACTCCCGGCGCATGTTCCATCGCTCCGTTGGGCTGCCGGTGTTGGCAAGATACTGCCGCTCATAAATCCAGAACTGGCCTTCCCAGCGAAAGTTCGTGCGCGCCTCATCCCAAGTGAATCCCGCCTGCTCGGCCGGGTACTCAAGCGCCGGTTCCCAGCGCAGCGACCATGGCATGTGAACGGTTGTCTGCGGCGGCCTGCGCCGAGGGTTGAAGTCTTCCATGCCCGGATACTGATAAGGCTCATGTCCCACCAGCGTGAAGCTGAAGTTGGAGTGGGGCTCATCGAGCGAACCGCTTCGCGGCCGCGCGTCAATATTAAAGCTCAGGCGCATGTTGCCGGCCACGATTTGACGCGCCGGCACGGTCTCGCCCGCCCACATATAGTCGTAATTGTTCGCGTAGTCAGTATCCTTACGCGCCAGGGCTTCGGGCGGTGTCGCGCTCACGCGCAGCGTTACATCTGTGCGCCCGTCGTTGTCCGTATCCCAGAACGAGAACGGGCACTCCGACAGCGGAACCCATGAGTTGGTTTTCGCGTCATATTTGTCGATATAAATTTGTGCGTTGCCGCGAAACTTACTTCCCTGGTCGTTACCGGCGTACTGCCAGCGCCTCAGCGCGAAAATTTGCGCCGCATCGCCGCCATAACTGCGTCCAAACCATGCGTAACGAAGATATCCGTCACGGAAGTAGCGCAGTTCCACCTCAGTCGCATGATCGCTGTGGTCGTCGTCGATGTACGACACCATCCTGTCCACGAGGCCCGTTCCGCCGTAGCTCACAACGTAGGTTGTGCTCACTTTGTTCCAGATGTCCGCGGCGTGGCCGGTATCGTCGATCGCCTCCACGATGTCACCACCCATGCGCGTTATGATCGTGTCGGGCCGTCCGTCGCCGTTCAGGTCCAGAGTCAAGCGCTCGCCTTCTTTGAGCGATTTCGCGCGCGGCCACCACGGTTTGTCGAGCATCGTCAACCTTCCTGTGGCCGACATTGCTGTTTCGCGCTGCCACCACGGCAGCGGCCCGGCCGCTGCGGTCGGCAGTGTCAAGGCGCCTGCGCAAACGAGTAGGATCATGCCAGGCCATATGTTTCCGAAAAGCAGCCGCGCCGATCCTTGGGCCGGCGCGGCGCTTGCTCCACTGAGTCGTGACTGCACAGACAAACGTGCCCCGTTGGTTGGGATCTTTCAGAATCGATACTCGAGCGCCATTTGACCGACCCTCGCCGAGCTGGCTGAAGTGATTTTGGCTGCCGTCGATGTTGCGTTCGCCGTGTCTCCAGGCTGCCCGAAGTTCACGTTATTGAAAGCGTTGAAGAACTCAAACCTGAATTGCAGGTTCTGTTCGTGGTACGTGGCGAATGATTTCATCAACGCAAGGTCCCAGTCCTTATAGCCTGGCCCTTCGATGATGCCCCGGTTCGAGTTGCCGAAACCGTACGTAGCTGGAGTTCCGGTCGGGTTCGCGGGCGCCACAAAGCAGGCGGTATTGTACCAGGCCGAAATGGTCCTGTTGGACAATTTGCCGTTGCATATCCGTTCGGGCCTGCTGCTGCTTAATCCCACGTTGGCATCGTCACCCGACAGGGTGATGGTGTTCGGGAAGCCGGACCGCAACGTAGTTACGCCACTGAACTGCCATCCGCCAAAGACTTCGTCCATCACGCCGCCGTTGTTCATGAATTGCCGGCCGCGGCCAAATGGCAGGTCGTAGATGTAGCTCGCCGTGAGGTTATGCGGAATGTCGAAGTCCGACGGGCCATAGTCGAAGTTCAAGTTTGTCGGGATCACCGTGCCGCCCGAGTTTTCATTCGAGGCCTCATCCAGATTCTTCGACCACGTGTACGATACGAGGAACGCGAAGCCCTTGGTGAAATGCTTTTCCAGTTTGGCCTGGAGCGCGTGGTACGTACTGAAGGCGTCGTACTGGATGTTCGTAGCCTGGCCGAAGTTCGGCAGCGGCCGGCGCGCCTGGACGGCGCCGGGACCAGCCGTCAGCGGTATGTTCAGCCCCATCTCGCGGCCCAGGTGATCGGCGCGGTTGCCAACATAACCCACATCGAAGAGGAGATTCGGCGAGAAGCTGTGCTGAATGTCCACCATCCATTCGTAGACTGCAGGCGTGCGCCGGTTCTGCTGCACGGTGATCGGTGCGGGCACACCCCCCACCGCTGCGTTGCCCGCGGGGAACGGGTTGGCTGAGTTCAGTGGATTGCCGGCCGCGGCGTTAAAGGTATAGCTGGTGATGAACGGTGGGTTACTGCCGAGAGTGGTAAGCGCCAGCGTTGGGGGGTTGGAGTAGAAGATGCCGCCGAAGGTGCGCACCACGGTACTCGGCATAAACCTGTAATTGATGCCCAGGCGCGGCGCGAAGTCTCTCAGATCGGGGTTCCATAGTTCCTGACCAGGAGACAGTTGCTGGAAACCGCCGGGAGCCGTGAAGTTGAACAACGAAACGCGCCCGTTATGCTCGCTGGCCGGTGCATAGATCTCATAGCGCAGGCCCATCTCGACAGTAAGCTTCGGCGTGGCCAGCCACTGGTCTGCAATGTAGAGGTTTGTTGCGGTACGACGAAGATCGATGACCACCGGCAGAGTCGCCACCTGAGTTGAGCTGGGCAGGCCGAGCAGGAAGTCAGCAAGCGCATATGTGGTTCCTGCAGGATTTTGATTCGTGAAGTTGAGTATTCCGTTCGTATTGTCATTCACCTGGCGGTCAGTGCGATAGCGATCCAGCTCGAAGCCCATTTTCAGCGAGTGCTTGCCCCGTACCACCGACATGTCCGACGCGATCTCATAGTTCTGATCCGGCTGAATCAGGGGCGCACCGCCGTCTAGACCGATGTCGGTAAAGTTGGTAATCGTGAATAGCGGATAGGTGTTCATTAGGTTGTTTTGGCCCGGGTAATACTGGTTGTTCATGCTGAACAACTGGTTCATATTGGTGCCTGGCGGCACCTCAGGGTAGAGATTCTCGTTATGTTCCCGGTTAATTGCGATCCGCGAGGCAACGACGGCCGTAGGCGAAAGCGTATGGGTTTCCATCAGAGCAAAATTTCTCGTCAGAATCGGAGCCTGGATCAAATCCAGCGCGCCAACTGTATAGCTAACCTTGTCGATGAACAGGTTGCGAATAATGTAGCGGCCGGTCAATTGATCGTGCTGGCCAAACGATTGGTCCACTTTGGCGACGCCTTCATCGTCGTCCCTGGGTGTTGGAAGCAAGTATGTGAGGAGGTCTCCGCCGGGAGCGGGCAGCGGATCAAGCGCCATAGCAGCGATGGCGGTTGCAGAAATCCGCTGCGATGGGATCTGGTTATTCTGGAAGTTCTGTCCGGTGGTTGGATCTTTGATAGTCCCGGAATAGCTGGAAAGGTTGCCGTTGCGCTCGTCCTGCGTAATAGTGGTTTGCGAGAGTATGGTATCGGTAAAGTTTCTCACTCCCTCATAGGCGACCATAAAGAAGGTGCTGTCCCGCTTAATGGGGCCTGCGAAGACGCCTCCGAACAAGTTCTGGCGCAGAACCGGCTTCGGAGTCGGAGGGCGCGTAAAGTAGTTGATCGCATTCAAGTCGGTGTTCTCAAGATATTCCCACGCGTTGCCATGAAACTGGTTGGTGCCCGAGCGCATTACGTAGTTGACATGGGCGCCGGCAAATTGCCCGTATTCGGCCGCGTAGTTGCCCGTTACTACATTCGATTCGGCGACGGCATCTGGCATCGGCACATAGCTGGGATAGTTATAAATGCCGATGTTCATGTTGGCGCCGTCGATGGTGTATTGGTTGGCGCTATCGCGCAATCCGTTCGCTGTCACCGTCACCCCGTTGGTGAGCGTTAACTGCAAGGTCGTCGAGATCGAGTTCTGGCTGGGTTCCATACCAGGCCCGAGCAAGGTTTCCGAGAGCAGGTTTTCATTGTTCACCGGCAGGTTCTGGACGGTCTGGGTCCCCAGGGTCTGTCCCGTCGTGGTGTTCGCCGTCTCGAGCAGGGGCGCTTCGGAGGTGACGGTCACGGTTTGGGTGGCGCCCCCTACCTGCAGCGAAAAAGCCACATGTTGCGTTTCCAGCGCGTGTACCGTGACTGTTGGATTCGTGGCTCTCGCAAACCCGGTTGCGTCGACCTCGACGCGGTAATCTCCTGGCGCCAGGAAGGGCAGGTTGAAATCCCCGGTCTGGTCGCTATGCGTCGTGGCCTCAATGCCAGTCGCTATATCGGTCGCCTGCACCGTCGCGTTCCCCACGGGCGCTCCCGTCGGGTCCGTCACCGTGCCTAGAATGCTGCCACGGTTTTCCTGGGCATGGCCTCTTTGCATGAGTGGTCCTACCATGGACAGCAGCAGACAGACGGTTGCCGCCGCCGTTCTCTTTGCAATTAACTGTGCGGACGAGTTCGAGAGAAACTTCACAAACCAATCGGGAAATCGCATGGGCCAGCCTCCTTTGAAATGTCTTTCGTTAGAGCAGTTCCTCCCACTGATTTCTAGAACGGCCTTATCAGCGGGCTACACACATAACAATCAGATCCTGACGAACGTTCGGGTTCTATACATGCAATAGAGGAGCAGCCAAAGAATGCTCATGGCAGCGAACCAGCCAATCGCGTCATACCAGACGCCTGTGTACTGCTGCAGTCCTACAAGCAACGTGTCTGCCATCAGCCGGAAGGAGCGCGCGAAGACGCCCCAGAACATATAGGCGACGATGGCGTTCATGCCGATCACGATGAAGGGGAATGCCCATTTGCGATGGCGGCGCATGTCAATGATCCAATAGAAGAGCGCCAGCGCAAGATAGCTCCATCCACCTGCCCACAGCACGTAGGTGCTCGTCCAGCGGTTCTTGATGATCGGAAACCAGAAGCTCCAGGCCCATCCTGCCAGCAGACAGGCCACGCCCAGCAAGAGCAGCCAGAGCAGTTTTTGACGATCGGGCTTGCATGAGCGGAGAAGGTAGCCGGCAAAAACGCCCAGCATCGCCGTGGCTCCGTTGGTCATGCTTTGCAGGATCCAGCCATTATGCCAGCCGGCCTGCAGCCTTCCCAGCACGAAGTTGTTCAGCCAGTCTCCAAAATTCAGCCCCGGCTTGTAGACCCCAATGATGTGACCCGGGACCGGGACATAGTCCATCAGGGCCCAATAGACCACCAGCAGCGCGAGAGTCGTGACGATCTGCCAGCGGAGGTTGAGATTCAGCAGGATGATGGAGGCGACCAGGTATCCAAGGGCCAGCACCTCCAGCACACTGTAGCTCGCCGTAAAATTATGCACATTCAACGAGAGCAAGTGCCCATGGATCACCGCCCCTAGAAGCACCAGCACAGCAACACGCTTGAAGACGTGCGCGTAGATGCTGGCCTTGCCGTCGCCGCGCGCCAGCCGTTTACTGAACGAAAAGGGCATTGACGCACCGATGACAAACAGAAATACCGGAAAAATCAGGTCATAGAGATGGCAGCCAGCCCAGGGCACGTGATCGAACTGGGCGCCTAGCATCTGCATGAAGCGATTGTGAGAATTCGCTGCCAGGGACCGGATGACATCATCTGCGCCGATGATCAGGAACATGTCAAAGCCGCGCAACGCATCGATGGAGACCATGCGTGCGGCTGGCGGCGCAGGAGCCTCCGTTGCACGAAGTCCCGGCGCGACCTCTTCTATTGCCGGGGAGGCCCCATCGAGTACCGCGTTCGCATGCACCCCATGGTCGTGCGTTGACATGACTCACCTGCCGCACCTGCAATGCATACCCACCATTGGCCGTGCGCCTTTCCGGGGTGCCATATCTCGAATTCGAAGAACCAGCGGCCAGAAGCGAGTCCGTCGGCTGCAATTCGGAACCGCAGGCAGCACACCGGACTAATCTGAAATCGGCCCGGTTGATATGTACCTCTAGCAGTTACCAGTTTGTTAAATGGGTGTCAAGAAAAATTTCAAAAGACAATACTTTGTGCCAATACAGAAATAGACCCGCCGCACCAATTGCGCCGGCTGGGGATCGGCGGAAAGGTGGGATAAAAAGGCGCCGGAGAGGGTCCGAGAAAGCGTCAGGGACAAATCAGGACCGCGGTTAGACCAGGCGTAAGGTCGAGGTGCTGCGACAGCCGGGGAACAGAGACGACAATACTTGCGAACGACTGCAGGTCAGCTTGGGTTGAGGATTCGGGCAAGCGCGCGGCTGAGCTCAGTCGTGGCCTTCAACAGGGATGTGATCACAGGAGAGTCGCGCTTGGGGTTGAAGCGGGAAGCGGGACCGGAGATGCTCATCGCGGCGGCGGCATTGCCGTGAGGGTCGAGAATCGGTGCGCCGACGCAGACGGCCAGCAAAGAGCCTTCTCCGCGGTCGAAGGCAAAACCTGCGGCACGCACGCGTTTGATTTCGGTCAGAAGATCGTCAGGCCGCGTGATTGTGTTCGGGGTAATGATCTCAAGCTGTTGATGACGGACGAGCCGTTCCACCTGATCTTGCGGAGAAAACGCCAGGATGGCTTTGCCCAGTGCGCTGGCGTGCGCGGGAACTGAGGCGCCGCGACTTTCCTGGAGGCGCAAGGCAAACTCACTGGGAACGACTTCGATGTAGGTCACCTTATCGAACTGCTGCACCCCAAGGTTGACGGTCTCGCCGTATTTGTCGCGCAGTTCGAGCATTAGAGGTAGTGCAAGGCGCCGCAATTCTTCATTGAGCGATTCTTCGTTGACGAGACGGCCGAGCATGGGGCTGATTCGGTAGTCGCGATTGCTATCGCGAATGACGTAGCCAATTTGCACCAGTGTGTTGAGAATGCGAAACACCGTAGATTTCGCGATACTGGTGTTATGGGTGATCTCTTTGAGGCCCAGCGGCTGAGAACGCGCGAGCTCTTCCATGATTTGAAAGGTGCTGCGAACAACCGGAACGGAGTACTTGCCGTCCTGACCAGAAGAATTCGTGGCCTGCCGCTTGCGGACCGCCGCGCCATTTTTTGAGCTCACATTCGTCAATGGAATTCCCCCGAGGTATGTTTCTATTGGAACATAACGCAGTTTCGCGCGTCACAACGCTGCCTGGATGCCGTCGTGATAGACGAACTGAATGCCGAGCGGCGCTTGGGCAGGACACTCGTAGGTGGCCGGACTGTCGATGGTCTCGGCCCGGAACCCGACGATGTCCGCGAAGAATCCTGGGGCAAGTCGGCCGCGGTGCTTCAGCGAATACCTCTCGGCTGGCTTGCCGGTGATCTTGTGCACGGCCTGTGCAAGCGTCAACCAGCCTCGATCGCGGGTGAAAGAGCCGAGCAGCAGCGGGAACGTGCCATGCAGCCGCGGATGAGGACGGCCCTTGACGTAGAAACCGTCGCTGATGATTGTGGAGCAGGGATGAGTGAGCGTTGCGTGGAGATTTTCCATGCTCTGGTTAAAGCAGAGCATGTTCACATCGCCCTCCTCATAGAGCAGAAGATCGAGAGTGACGTCGGCCGGGGATGTCCCGCGGATCTCGGCCAGTTCCTGTAGGTTTTTGCCGATGGCTGACTGGTTCGCGGCGCTACCGACCGAAGAGATGTAAATATCGGACCAGCGCCAGGGGTTGATGCGGTTCAGTTCCTCGCGAATGGCTTGTCGGGCCGCGGTATCGCGCAGGCGCTGAATGAGCGCACGTACACCGCCATCAAGCGCACTCTGCGGCAGAATCTGCGTGAGTACAGTGGAACCGGCTACATACGGGTAGCAGTCAAACTCCACGTCGATGCCGTCGCGACGAGCCTGCTCGATGTGATCGATGGCGACCTGTTGGAGAGGCCAATTAGCCGCTCCGACCGCCTGCAGATGCGAGATCTGCAATCGGCCGCCACTCTTTCGCGCGAGCTCGAGCTGCTCATCGACTGCGTCCACAAGCCCGGAGAAATAGGAACGAATGTGGCTGGTGTAGATCTTGTCCGCTTTCGCGGTGACGTTGCAAAGGCGCTGAAGTTCTTCCTGCGGCGCACTAGAACCCGGAGCGTACATGAGTCCGGTGGAAAACCCAGCAGCGCCTGCCGCGAAGGCTTCTTCGAGCAAGCTTTCCATGGAACGGAGCTGCGCCTCGCTCAAGGGCCCCTGCCTGGGGCCGGCGACGGCTATACGCAGCGATCCATGACCCACCAGCGATACAACGTTAGCCGTGTGGCTATGCTCGATAGCGCGCAGGTACTCCTCGCTTGAGTTCCAGCCCCAACTTTCATCGCCACAGAATATGCCATTGGCGAAGCTGCGTAGATCCTCGGCGGGATGTGCGGGAGGGTACGCAGAGAAGCCGCAGTTGCCAACCACCTCCGTAGTGACGCCCTGACGGAGCTTGTCTGTGCGGCCTTCGATCACCTGCAAGTCGGAATGAGTGTGCGAATCAATGAAGCCAGGAGCAAGAGTGAGTCCGGTGCAATCGATGCGCGCGGCATCGTCCGCTTGAATAGCTGGCGCGACCTTGACGATGCGATCGCCAGAAAGGAGGATGTCAGCGCAGAAGGGATCGGCTCCGCTGCCGTCTAAGACGCTCGCGTTGGAAAAGAGCAATTGAGCCATTAGAGTTGAATTTTTTGTCGTGTGTTTCTAATGAACGTAGTATATACCTATTGAGACAGGACTTGTTCCCCAACCTAAATCCAAAGAGCCAAAAATAGGAGCGGTCAACATGAGCGGAATGGACCAGCTGGAAGCTGAGGATGCACCTGCGCCGAAGGGTCCCTACTCCCCGGTGGTGCGTGCAGGCGATTTCCTGTTTGTTTCCGGCCAAGGCCCCATCGATCCCGAGACGCAGCAGTTCGTATTCAGCGATATTCGGGCAGAAACTAAGCTGGTACTGGAGAATGTGGAGCGTGCGCTGGCAAGTTGCGGGGCCAGCCGCAAGAACATCGTGAAGTGCGGCGTGTTCCTGGCAAAGGCGAGCGACTTCGGAGCAATGAACGAGACCTACGCGGCATTTTTTGGGGAGACGCGGCCGGCGCGCACCACGGTGCAGGCTGCACTAGTAGAAGAGGGAATGAAGGTGGAAATCGACTGCGTCGCTTACCTGCCCCAGAAATAGCCCTTCAGGCTCAGCCGGCTGCGCGCTCCACGGATTCAAGGGTATGCTCGACATCCTGGTCGGTGACAGCGGTTGAAATATACCAGCGTCCGTCGGGGAGCGGAAGAACGCCTTCATCAAGGAGGGCAAGGAGGAAGTCGCTGTACTTTTGCTTGTCGGCGACTAGCAGGTCGCGATAGTTCTGCGGTTGGCGATCTGTGAAGGACAGATGGAAAACGGCTCCTTCGCCGGCGACACAAACCTTGTGCCCGCGCTCGCGGAGAATTTGCGCGATACCGTCACGAAGAGTTTCGCCACGGCGGAAGAGATCGCCGTAGATCTTGTCCGGATTGCTCGTAAGCACCTCCAGCGCGGCGCGCGCGGCGGAAAGCGCAATGAGATTGCCGTTAAGCGTGCCGGCGTGCACAACTTCTCCGCGCTCGATGAGATCCATATATTTCTGCGGGCCGGCAAGGACGCTTAACGGCGCACCAGCGCCAACAGCCTTGGCGTATGTGGCCAGGTCGGGAATCACCCCGTAGAAGCCTTGCGCTCCATCAATGCCCAGGCGAAAACCCGTGATCACTTCATCGAAGATCAGCAGAGCCCCCTCGTTGCTAGTGATGTGGCGCAAAAACTCAAGAAATCCAGGCTGCGGTGCGATGCAGCCACTATTGCACATGAGGGGTTCACAAATTACAGCGGCAAATTCGCCCTGATTGGCGGCAAAAGCTGAGCGCACGCTTTCAACGTCGTTCCACTGCGCAATGACGGTGTGATTGGCGGGCAATTGGCCGCGGCCTTCATGCACCGGCTGGTGCGGCGACAAAGGAAGTGCCATGGGTGAAGGATGATAACTGAGCAGCATGCCGTCATCCCAGCCATGGTAATGGCCTTCAAACTTGAGGATCTTACGTCGTCCCGTGGCAGCACGCGCCAGCCGCAGAGCCACCTGGACGATCTCAGTGCCACTATTGGAAAAGCAGACCCGATCGGCACACGGAATCACGCTGGTGAGCATCTCCGCGACTTCGTATTCAAGATCGTGCTGAGCACCAAAGGTCAGTCCCTTGCGCACCGTTTGCTGAATGGCCTCGACGATTTCAGTGGGAGCGTTTCCCAGGATATTCGGACCCCAGCCAAGCGTGTAATCGATATATATATTTCCGTCGACATCCTGCAGGCGAGATCCCTGGCCATGCGAGAAATAAAGCGGGTAAGGCCGGGCATTGCGGCGCAGTCCGCTCGATACGCCTCCGCTCAAGCTGCGTGAAGCCCGCTTAAAGCGCTCCAAGGAACAATTCGTCTTGCGGCGCACACTCGCTTCACGCGCCGCAGGAGCAAAAAATCGCGGAGTGTCGGTGAACGCGGTATCCGGAGAAATGGTGTATTTTTGTATTGAATCATTCATGTTTCAATTGGTCCCGGCCCTTATAGTGATGTAATGGACACCTAAAGTCAAGGCGATTTGGGAAAAGCCCAAGCCGCCCATTGGACGTGCATGTGTCCGTTAACCGGGCGGAAGGAGGCAGGTTTGTCGAGCACTCAGGCAGCTCCCGGCCTAAACAGGGTCCTCGGACTCTGGGACCTGGTCTTTTATGGAATCGTATTGATCCAGCCGATTGCGGCCGTGGGGCTGTTTGGAGTGGCGCAGCAATTATCACACGGGCAAATGGTAACGACAGTGCTGATTGCCATGTGCGCTATGATGCTGACCGCCGTCAGCTACGGGCGCATGGCATCTGTTTATCCTTCGGCGGGCTCGGCCTATACCTATGTATCCCGCGGCTTGAACGCGCACATGGGCTTCCTCGCTGGATGGGCGATGGTGCTCGATTACCTTATTGTACCGATCGTCAGCATGATCTACGCTGCGCTCACCCTGACGCGGCTTGTCCCAGGGGTGCCGTATGCCGCCTGGGTGGGGGTGCTTACTGTCCTCATCACTGGACTCAACGTGGCCGGCATACGATCTGCCGCGAAATCGAATATCGCGTTGCTCTTCGCCATGTGCGTGATCATCGCATGGTTTTTCGTCATGGCGGTTCGCTACCTGGCCCTCCACGGCGGTACTCACGCGCTGTTCAGCCTGCAGCCGATCTATAACCCGGTCGAGTTCAACTTGCGCGCGGTTTTCACAGCGACGTCGTTTGCGGCGCTCACCTATATCGGGTTCGATGGCGTCACGACGCTCGCTGAGGATGTGAAGAATCCGCGCCGGAACGTGCTGATCGCCACCGTGCTGGTTTGCCTGCTCACCGGGCTGATGAGTTCGTTGCAGATTTATCTGGCGGCACGGGTATGGCCCACTTATAACAATTTTCCGAATGTTGAAACCGCATTTCTGGACGTATGCGGACGGGCAGGGGGCCCGTGGCTGTTTCAGGCAATGGCATTGACGCTGTTTGTGGCGTGCATCGGTACCACGCTTACCGGGCAGCTTGGGGCGGCGCGTCTGCTCTATGGGATGGGCCGCGACGGTGTCCTGCCGCGCTCGGCATTCGGGCGTCTCGATGGCCACGGCACACCGGTTTTCAACATACTGCTGATTGGAGCCATCACACTTGCAGGATCGATGCTGATGAATTACGAACACGCTGCCGAAGTGCTGAACTTCGGAGCGTTCATCGCTTTCATGGGGGTGAATCTCGCAGCCATGCGTACCTTCTATAGGCGGCGAAGTTTCGCCAGCCTGTGGAGGGATGTGGCTGCCCCCATTGCCGGCTTTCTTTTCTGTACGGTGATCTGGATTAGCCTGCCACGCCTGGCTAAGGAGATTGGAGCCACCTGGTTGATTATCGGGCTGGTTTACCTGACCACCCTGACGCGCGGTTTCAATCGTGCTCCAGTACAACTGCACTTTAGCGAATAAGGGATGATGCGAAGATGACCAAGGGAGAGCGCAAGGGGAGCCCGGTTGCAGTGATCGGGCTGGGGCTGATGGGCCGCAGCATAGCGGCATGTCTGATGGCCGCCGGGCATCGTGTAACCGGCGTGACGGATAACCTGGAGGAAAGCGCGGGCACACCGGAACGGGTTCGCGAACTGCTGGTAGAGATGGCCGAAGAAGGGCTGCTCACAGAGCCGCTTCAAACCGTCGTGGAGCGCTTCCGTATGACGGCAGAGTTGCGCGATATCGCCGAAGCACGAATCGTTTTCGAATCCGTCACAGAGGACCTGAAGCTGAAGCGAGAACTCCTGCACCGCACCGAACAGGTGGTTGCTCCCGACTGCATTCTCGCCACCAACACCTCGGCTCTGCCGGTTTCGTACATGCAGGAGGACGCAAAGCATCCCGAGCGGATCCTCGGGCTCCATTGGGACGAGCCTGCGCACATTACTCGCTTCATGGAGATCATTCCGGGCAAAGCTACGGCGCTGGAGTATCTGGACCAAGTTAACGAGCTTGCGCTGGCGTGGGGAAAAGAACCATCTAAGCTGCGAAAGGAGATTCGCGGTTTTATCACCAACCGCATCTCCTACGCGATGTTTCGCGAGGCCTGCTACCTGGTGGACTCAGGAGTCTGCACCGTGGAGGACGTGGACCGGTCGTTGCGCAATGACGTCGGCTGGTGGATTCCCTTCGCCGGTCCCTTCCGCTACATGGACATGATGGGTATCGAAGGCTATCACCGGGTCATGCGCGATCTGCTGCCCGACCTGTCGAGCAGTCCCGAAATTCCCAAACTGATGCGCGACGTGGTGGAGAGCGGCGGTCGCGGCATCTCGAACCGGCATGGCTTCTACCAGTACACGCCTGAAGAAGCCAAAGCATGGGAAGAGAAATTCATTGACTTCAACTATAAGATACGGCGGCTTACAGCCGAGTACGCGGACCTTCAGCGTAGGGGAAAAGACGAACAAAAGTAAAACCGCCGCACTGCCTACTGCGGCATAATCAGTAGATCGTGCAGCGAAGGCAGCGTTTGGCCGCTCTTGAAACTGCGTCTAAAATCCTCAAAGTTACGTTGCGCGCGCAGCCAGAACAGAAACTCTGCATTCCAGTGGCCGAGGGCCGTTCCCATCCTGTAGGGTGTGTACTGTTCGAGCCAGGCCGTGCGATAGAGCTCACGCGTGCCCGTGATGCCATCCATCATGTCCATCATGCGGCTGTGGGTTTCATTTGAGATGCCCCTCCCCACCGCATCATCAAACTGCTCGCGCGTCGGATTCGGCGGCAGGGACTGCCAGGCCTTGGCAATTTCGCCCGCATAAATAAACTTCATGCCGGCCAGGTCCACTGCCTGCGCGACGAAAAGAAAGCTATCCAGTTGGGACGTCTGCGGCGCGGCCTGCTGGACGGCGTAGAGGTGAGCTAGCGCATCTTCCGCTTCCAGACGGCTGCGGCGCAGGTCGTCGTATTTGCCCTCGAGGGCATTCAGCGAACTCGCGGTGAAAGGATCGCGCCAAAATTCGCGCGTGGTCTCCTCGCCCACCGCCACGTGAAGGTCCCGCTCGGCCTGGTTCAGGCTAGTCAGCGCGGCGGCGAAATCCGGCGCGATCGCAGCTGGGTACTGGACCGTAGCATATTCACGGAAGAAGGTCTTTTGCTGCATCGGAGCCTGCTGCCATGCTGCGGCCGCTCCGTAGGCGATGCCAGGCCAGGACGTCTGCATTAGCATCTGGTCGTTGTCGGTCCAGAGAGTATTGAGCAAACCCATCGAATGCGACCTACGTCCCGCCACCAGCAGAGTGCCAATATTGTCGAAGGTCACGGTGAAGTCCGGAGCGATTTCATCCCAGCTCATGACACCCGAGCTGACGATATTCGGGACGTTGTCTGCAATGAGCGGATCCAGCCAGTGGTGGTACTCCGGATCGGGCTGGGCCTCGTAACACCAAGGCAGAGCCACCACGCCCTTGGGCAGCCACTGCACGATGCCGGGAAATTTGACCATGATATCGGCGTAGGCCATCACGGTTTTGCCTTGCGCCTGAAACAGATTGGTCACAGTCGTGAGCTGCTGGATGAAAAGCTGTACAGGCGTGGAGTTGGCCGTTTGCGCGGCGGCTTTCTGCAGGCTCCAGGTCTCGTCAAAACCAACGTCAATGAATGGGCTGGGAAACAGAGCGCCGATCTGGGCGGCCCAATCTGCAAGCAGCGCCTTCACCCGTGGATTCGTGGCATCGAACTCGCCGCCGTGGGGAAAATCCGAGAGGCCGGAGTAGGTCTCAATCCGGAATAGATCGTGCAGATGGCCGTACATCTCGATGGCCGGGATCACATCGATGTGGCGCTCCCTGGCATAAGCAACCAGTTCCCGAACCTGCTTCTGCGTAAAGCGGGCCTGCGGATTGAGCAATGGGTAGCCGTGCAGCTCGATATTGCCCTCCGAGTAGAAGAAGTACTGGTTGCCCTTCCACCTGGCGATGAAATCAATCTGGCGCTTCACCTCGTCGAAGGTGAGCATCGGGCCTTCGGAGCCGGCGTCCATCAGCGTCCCGCGATATGCGAGCGCAGGCCAGTCTTCCAGATGCGCATAGGGAAGGCGCAGCGCGCCGTCAGAGCCGTATTCGATCATCTGCAGCAGCGTTTGCACGCCGTAATACTCACCGGCAGAAGAGTGGCCGCGCACCACAACGCCATCGGCTGAGATAGTAATCGTGTAAGACTCGCGCGAATCGGGGCCCGGCGTTTCACCAGGAACGGGAAGGGCTGCTACGGGGCCGCTGCGCTCAAGCTGGATGGAGGGCTTTTGCTGCCCGGCACATGCAGAGAGCGCGCCATGCGCACCATCGATCAGCGTGGTGACCGCAAATGCATCTTCCGGCGCAGAAGAAGTGAGAGGGGCGACACAAAGCCTAGTGAGGTCAACGTAGCCTGTGCCGTATTGCACCTTTACAGGAGCCGGCAGCAACGGAGAGTGCTGCTCTTGCGCAGAAATAGAAGCTGCCAAGAGTAAACAGGACATTGCGGCGAACGCCGTCGAGGGACAAGACCCTATTTGCATTTTCATCCGTACACCCTGGGAACGTGATGACAGAAAAGGGAACAGATCGACTGCAGATAATTACCGCGCAATCGAAATTTCGTAAGAGAGACAAATGGTTTGCTATTGACATCTGAATCTACACTGTTTAGATGTTAATTGACAAGAAATTTCCCCTCCGCGCGCAGCTCCATCGGCACTCGACTGACGGCGACAGTGCCGGCGAATGCGGAACACGACGCGACACATTACGGCAACAGCACGTTTCAACCCAACGGTGCAGGGGTGGCATGAAAAAACTGCTGACTTTTGTCCTCATATTTGCAGGTCTTCGTTTGCATGCGCAGCAGTTGCGGCTGGGCGTAGCAGAGACGGATATCACTCCGCCGGTGGGCGCGCCACTGGCCGGCTACTACTACAACCGTGACGCCACCGGTGTACACGATCCTCTTCATGTAAAAGCGATGGTGCTGGAGCAGGGCGGGGTGAAGGTGGCCATGGCCGCCCTCGATCTGGTTTCCCTCCCGCGCGAGATCGTGGAGAGCGCGCGAGGCATCGTGCGAAAGCGAATCGGCTTGACCCCGGATCATGTAATGATCAGCGCAACCCACGCGCACACGACGCCCGTGGTTCTTACAAATCCTTCACGCTACAACCTGGAAGGCAAGGACAAGCAGGTAGCACAGACGTATACCGATTCGCTAGCGGGCAAAATCGCAGACGCCATCGTCGAGGCGAACTCGAATCTCGGACCGGTGGAGATGCGGACAGGCATCGGAGAAGAAAAGACACTGAGTTTCAACCGCCGTTTCTTCATGAAGGACGGAACCATCGGATGGAATCCGGGCAAACTTAATCCTAAAATCGCCTTACCTGCAGGCCCCGTGGATCCGGGATTGCCGGTGCTTTATTTCGAATCGACGGATGGAAAAACGCCAATAGCTGCGTACGTGAACTTCGGGCTGCACCAGGACACGACGGGGGGCTTCAAGATTTCGGCAGACTTTTCCTACACCCTTGGCCAGGTTCTCAAAATGGCCAAAGGTGGCAGCTTTTTCCCGATGTTCACCATCGGAGCGGCTGGCAATGTAGTCCATATTGATGTTTCCACCCCCGATTCGCAGAGAAGCTACCAGGAAGCGTCGAGAATTGGCGCCGTGCTGGCTGGCGATGTTCTGAAGGTGATCCAAAAGGCGCCGGTGGCGGACACCTATCCAATTCGCGTAAGTGATGAAGTGTTGCATTTTCCGGTGCCACGGTATACGCAAGCGGAAATCGACTGGGCCACGCGCACGCAAGCGACGTACAACACTCCGCAAGCCGCGCCTTTCCTCGACTTGGTCAAAGCCGCGCGCATCCTGGAGTTGAACGCGCGTGACGGCAAGCCGCTCGAAGCCGAGGTGCAAGTGTTCACGCTGGGTGACAAGGTGGCAATCGTCGGATTCCCCGGCGAAATGTTCGCGGAATTCGGACTACAGCTTAAAGAAGATTCGCCCTTCCCCGTTACCATCCTTGCAGAACTGGCGAACGGCGCACTGGTCTATATACCCAACCGGATCGCCTATGAAGAGGGTAACTACGAACCAACGGCCGCGCGCTTGCCCCAGGGCGCAGGCGAAAAGCTCGTTGACTCGGCGCTGGACCAGTTGCTGAAGATTTTCCGGGAAAACGCACAAGGCAAGTGAGGGCCGAAGGATGCGCGTTACAGAGGTTTCAACGCCGGCCATCGTAGTGGATCTGGATGTACTCGAGCGCAATCTCGATCGCATGTCGGCCTACTGTGCAGCGCATGGGCTTGGTTTGCGTCCGCACACCAAAACACACAAGACGCTGGAAGTGGCGCGCATGCAATTGGCACAGGGAGCGCGTGGGCTCACGGTCGCGAAAGTGGGTGAAGCCGAGGTGATGGCCGAAAGCGGCACAAAGCAGATTCTCGTCGCACACCCCATCGTAGGCGAAGAGAAATTACGGCGATTGGCGGCATTAGCATCCCGAGTGGACGTTGTGGTTGCTTTGGATTCGCTGCAGACGGCAAAGGGGCTCGCGCAGGTCGCGCATGAGGCGGGATGCACACTAGGGGTACTGGTGGAGTTCGACACCGGATCGCACCGGTGCGGCGTTGCGGCCGGTGAAGCATGCGCCGAATTGGGCAAGGCGATTCGCGCGTTGAAAGGGGTGCAGGTGCGCGGGCTGATGACCTACTTCGGTAGCGTTTGGGGCGACGAGCAGCGTAGAAGCGACGAGATTGGCCGGCTCAGCGACGACGTGGAGCACACGATCGACGCATGCCGCCGCGCCGGCTTGCCGCTGGAGATCGTCTCCGCAGGGTCGACCCCAGCGGCAGAGCTGTCTCACCTGGTTCCCGGCATTACCGAGATACGTCCTGGCACGTATGTGTATAACGACCTGAACACCTTTTACCAGGGCCTTTGCAAACTGGACGATTGCGCCGTGCGAGTGATGACGACGGTCGTCTCCACCTGTGTGCCTGGACAAGTAATCGTCGACGCGGGCTCGAAAGTGTTTTCGTCCGACCTGTTGAGCTCAGGCCCCAAACGTGGCTACGGACGAATTATGGAACTGGAAGGCGCGGGCCTCTCGAAGCTCAATGAAGAGCACGGATTTGTGGAGGCAGGCGACTACAGCGCTTTCTCGGTGGGCCAAGTGCTCTCTGTGATCCCCAATCATGTTTGCACATGTATCAATATGCACGATGAAATCTACGTTTCCCGGCGCGGCGAGGTTGTCGGCACATGGAAGATTGCTGCGCGGGGCAAAGTTCGGTAGCGGGACACTGCGAAGCGAACGAGCGAGGCTTTCCTGGAAAGGGGCACTGATGCGCTACGGCACTAAACTTGCTGGCGCGATTGCGCTGCTAACGGCAAGCGGCATTTGCGCTGCTCAGGCAGGGCAGGCAGCAACCGCGCAGTTCGACCTGATCGCCAGTTACCGCGCGCTCGGTGGGTTGGTGGCAAGCACCGCGGCACCTGGCCCCACGCCTGGGTCCGAACGCATTTACGCCAGCTATCTTTACGACGATACCACCCTTGATGTTGTCGCGATCGATCCCGACACGGGGGCCGCTGAGGTGTTTCATAGCCCGGTGAAGGGAGAATTTGGAGCACGCAATATTGCCGAGGGCCAGGACGGTGACATTTACCTGGGAACACTGCCGCACGCGCACTTCCTGCGACTGGATCGCAAGGCGCACAGGCTCATTGACCTCGGCCGGCCGAGCAATGACGAGGAGTACATCTGGGATGTAACGTTCGGTGCAGATAAGAAGCTCTACGGCGTCACGTATCCGGGATGCCGCCTGGTGCGCTACGATCCGGCAACCGGAAAGCTCAGCGACCTGGGGAAAATGGACCCAACGGAGAAGTACGGACGATGGATCGTCGCTGATCACGACGGATACCTGTATATGGGCATCGGAACGGCGAAAGCGAATGTGGCCGTCTACGACACTCGCGACGGCAAAATGCGCGAGGTGCTGCCTAATGACGCGCAGATCGTCGGAACCGCCCAACCTTACCTCGGCATCGACGGGAAGGTGTATGCAACCGTTGGCGACAGGTTGTTTTCGCTTTGCGGCTTTACGGTGCGCGAGATTCCGGCCTCGGAGAAAGTGCAGACCTTAAATGCGGATGTATTGAAGGATGGCCGTGTTGTTCGTCTCGAGCCAGATGGCATGATGATGGTACTCGACCCAAAGACACACCACGAAACCAAATTGAAGATCGCCTATCAAGGCGAGAATCTGCAGTTGTTCCGAATCGGCTTCGGTCCCGATAACGTGCTCTACGGCAGCTCGATCCTGCCTATCCATTTTGTGAGGGTCGATCTCGCGAGTCGCCGCATTGAGAACATTGGCCATCTGGGCGAGGGAGAAGTATACTCTTTTCTCGCGCATCGAAAGCTCCTGCTGATGGGCGCCTATGCAGGCCTTGCGCCGCTGATGTCGTACGATCCGGCAGAGAAGGTGGGGCCCGCGAAGGATGGGAATCCTACTCTGGTGGATTTTGCAGGTTCCGACGGGCACTGGCGACCACAAGCAATGATTGAGGGCGGTGACGGGCTGGTCTACGTTGGCGGAACTGCAGGGTACGGACAACTGGAGGGGCCGCTTGTGGCGTGGGATGCGTCGACGGGATCCGTGCACGCGTATGGAGATTTAGTTCACAACCAGAGCGTAGTTTCGCTTGCTCTATGGAACGGAAATATCGTCGGCGGCACCACTATCGAGGGAGGCGGCGGGAGCCATCCGACCGAAACCGAAGCACGAGTCTTCCTGTGGGATGGGGCCAGCAAAAAACTTGTGTGGTCGATTGTTCCTGTGTCCGGCG
Organism: Acidobacteriaceae bacterium; assembly: GCA_030049955.1. Next base: position 39,289 of record JASIJX010000335.1, on the reverse strand, counting down.
CAAATTCCATTACGGATCTGATTACTTCGGCAAGCGGACTGGTTTACGGGATAGCCATCCGCGACCAACGGAACACGCTCTTCACGATTGACCCCCAGCATTACGAGGTCATCGCGCGGCAGGAACTCCCGTTCCGCAGCGTTGCCTACAACAGCGTAGGCACTGCGAAAGACGGAACGATCTGGGGCCTGGCAGAAGAAGGAGTGTTTCGGATCGATGATACTCGGCACCGGGCGACTCTGGTTGCGCAATCACCTGAGCCGATTACCGCAGGCTTCGCGCTACGCGGCAATTCGATCTACTTCCTCTCGCTATCAAACGTTTACCGCTTCACCGGGGTGAACAGCGATGCGAATCCGAGCAAATGATGTCCCCATCGCCTGCTCTGAGGAGCGCGGTCAACTGCGCCTCACACGAATGCCCGAGCCACTGCCATGCCTTTGAATAAGACCAGCCCCGCCCCCGCGCGCCGTCTCACTTTGGGCCCACTGTGGCTTCAGGTGCTGCTGGGAATGGGCCTCGGCGTTCTTGCCGGTGCGCTCATGCCGCATCAAGCCATTCATCTGCGGCCGCTAGGCGATCTCTTCGTGCGGCTGATCCGCATGACGCTGCCGCCGCTCATGTTCTTCAGCATCACCATTGGCATTGCGCGCCTTGGCGATCTCAGGCAAATAGGACGAATCGGAGCCAAGACGCTGGCGTACTTCGAGATCGTCTCCACTCTCGCGCTCGTAATGGGTCTCGGCGGGGCCCTCCTGCTGCGCCCCGGCGTTGGCATGAACATCAATCCTGCCGCATTCGACATCCGTGAGATCGCCGATTACGCCACGGTTGCCGCACATCACGGCGCAGGCGATTTCCTCATGAGCATTGTTCCCACCAGCATTGGCGGCGCGTTTGTCAGCGGCAACATGCTCCAGATCGTCTTCCTCAGCGTTCTTTTCGGGCTGGCGCTGGCGCAGTTCAGTGAGCGTGCGCGCCCGCTGATCGATGTCATGGACCTGTGCCTGCGTGGCGTGTTCGGTATCATCGGATTCATCATCTATACGGCTCCAGTTGCTGTCTTCGGCGCCATCGCATTCACCGTTGGCCAATATGGCGTCGTCACGCTGATGCCGCTGGCCAAATTCGTCGCTGCCATCTGGATGGTCTGCACGGTCTTTACCGCCGCGGTTCTGGGCGTCGCTGCACATCTTGCCGGCGTCAATCTCGTGAAGCTTCTCCGTTATATCCAGGAGGAGATCGTAATAACGCTAGGGTCATCCTGTTCTGAGGCAGTAATGGCGCCGCTTATGGTCAAGTTGGAGCGACTGGGCTGCGCGCGTCCCATCGTCGAGATGGTATTCCCCGCCAGTTATGCTTTTAATGCTGACGGCACCGCGATTTTCGTTTCCATAGGTGCAATCTTCATTGCCCAGGCCACAAACACACATCTGGCCGGTCACGATCTTGCCGTGCTTCTTCTGACCATGATGCTTGTCTCCAAGGGAGTATCGGGCGTCAGCAGCGCGGGGGTCGTGGTGCTGGCCGCAGCCCTGGCCGCCGTTCACCAGATTCCGCTGGCCGGGTTGGTTCTGTTGCTGGGCGTGGAACGGCTCACCACTCCCGCACGTGCCGTCCTGAACATTATCGGCAACAGCGTAGCCACACTCGTGATTGCACGCTGGGAGGGCGCCTACGACGCGGAATTAGCAGAGCGCGTGCTGAGCGGGCGCATAGGGCAGGAGGTTGCCATGATCGAAACCTCCCGCTGAGTTCGCCACTGGCGGCCGATGCATGCGGTGCGTCAATTTTGAACTGCGCCCGATACGCCGGATTGAGTATCATTGCGGTTCACGAAGTAATCCTGCACCGCGAGCGCCACTTCCGACTCATGATCGATCCTCACAGCATCCTGCTTATCACTTCCGCGCTTGCGGCCATCGTCAGCCTGATTCTTCTCGTCGCGGCTGTCAAGCTGAACCCGTTCATTGCACTGCTCGTGGTTTCGCTAGCCCTGGCGATGGCGGCCGGCATGCCGTTTAGTGCTGGAATTCATTCTTTTGAAACGGGGATGGGCGCAACGCTGGGGCATATTGCTGTCATTGTCGCGCTGGGGACAATGCTGGGCAAAATGCTGGCCGAATCCGGCGGCGCAGAGCAGATTGCAAACACGATCATTGGCTTCTTTGGCGAAAAACGCATCGCCTGGGCCATGATGGTGATTGGGCTTGTCGTGGGTCTTCCCTGCTTCTTCGAAGTGGGATTCGTCCTCTTGATCCCGATTGCCTATACGGTATCCCGCCGTACCGGCAAATCGCTTGTGCTCGTAGCGCTGCCGCTGGTCGCTGGGCTCTCGGTGGCGCAAGGGCTTGTTCCGCCGCACCCCGCTGCGATCCTCGCAGTCACCATTTTCAATGCCGATGTTGGCCACACGATTCTCTATGCGCTTCTCATTGGCATTCCTACGGCAATCGTCGCTGGGCCGGTGTATGCCGCATGGATTTCGCCGCGGATCGAACTCCCTCCGGAGAATCCGATGGCCGCCGAATTCGTCGACCACCATACCGAGCGCAGCTTGCCGGGATTCAGGCTGACTATTTTCACCGTGCTACTGCCTGTGCTTCTCATGCTTATTGGCAGCACGGCAGCTGAGGTTCTGGGAAGCAAGGGAAGACTCATCGAAACGCTGCGCCTCGTCGGCAATGACGATGTTGCGCTGCTCATCGGGACGCTCGTTAGCTTCTACACGCTGGGCCGGTTACGCGGATTCACGCGTGACACCATCCTCCGCCTCAGCCAGGAGAGCCTTGCTCCCACGGCCCTCATCACCCTGCTCATCGGTGCGGGGGGCGGCTTCGGACGTGTCCTGCAGGACAGCGGAGTAGCGAGCGCCATCGTGGGCGTGGCGCTTGCATGGCACGTGCCTCTGCTGCTGCTGGCTTGGCTGTTGGCCGCGCTCATGCGGCTTGCCACGGGCTCCGCAACCGTGGCTATGACAACAGCCGCGGGCATTGTCGCCCCCATCGCGCTGCATAGCGCCTATCCCCACCCGGAGTTGCTCGCCATCTCCACGGGTGCGGGCTCGCTGATCTTTTCGCACGTAAACGACGGTGGCTTCTGGCTGGTGAAGCAATACTTCAACATGACAGTTCCGCAAACCATTCGTTCGTGGTCGCTGTGTGAAACCATCATTGCTGTCGTGGCGCTGCTGCTCACCTTGGGTGCCGCGTCCATCCCGCGCACGCATTTCGGCGCTCCCCTGCATCGAGGAGCGCTTTGGATTTCCGCCGCTCCACCGATCAATCGCGGAAATTCCCTGTATTTTTCCCTGATAACGCCAATTTAGGTCCAGAGACAAGCTCGCTCCAGACTCCGTGCACCGCCAAGTACCCATCCAGCCTCATCCAACCACGACCACAGCCTTCGTCCATTCGGATAGGATGTAATCCATGTGTTTCTGGGCGTATTTTTGAGGAGCTCCGGAGCAACTGGTGGAGTATTCGTGTTATTTGACACCGAAATCCGCAGAGCCAAAGTGAAATCCAAGCCTTACAGGCTCACCGATGGGCGCGGGCTATACCTGCTGGTCACGCGAGTCGGCGGAAAGCTCTGGCGCTGGAAATACCGGTTCAAAGATGCTGAATAACGGATGAGCTTTGGGCATTATCCACTCGTGGCGCTTGTTGACGCCCGAGAGCGCCACGCGGAAGCCCGGAAGATGCTCACCGATGGCGTCGACCCAATGGCGAAGCGCAAGGCTGACAAGGTTGCGTTGAAAGTATCTACCCCCAGTTCCTTTCAGACGGTAGCGCAAAAGTGGCTGTCTCACTGGAGCGCTGGAAAGAGTCCCCCACCACGTAGATACCACACGCCGGCGCTTGGACGCGAATGTGTACCCCAAGCTGGGGGCGCGCCCCATCGCTAAAATCGAAGTTCCGGAGCTGGTGGCGACGATCAAGGGGATTGAGACTCGCGGCGCGTCTGACTTGGCAAAGCGCGCACTTGAAACAACTGGGTAGATATTCCGGTATGCCATCTCCCATGGCTACGACTTGAAGCTCTGTGTCATCAACGCCGCGGAGGTGCTCGACAGAATGCGGATGTTTCTCGATCGTCTCCTCGCTCTCCGCCCGAAAGAGATCTGAAATGTGGACTCCATCGACCAGAACCAGGGTGGTGTTCTTCAGATGACTGGCTTGTTCGCGGATGAACTGGTCGAGAAGCCGCTTGGGCGCCAGGAGCTCAACGCAGACAGGCAGAGCGCTCGCGGGAATCTCCGAATGGTCATGACTGACCCTAGTCGCATCGTGGGTATAGCCGATGTGTGACAGGTTCACAGTAGCGTGTGCCATTCCTGTCTGCATCGCAGACTCCACCAATATGTAGAAAGCGACTTCTCCACGAGCTGCTGCCACCAGCGCTGGCCTTTCTTGACATCACCGCGACGAAGATAGATACGGAGTGCGGATATTGCCTACTCTCTTGCGTGGTTCCTGCGACCGGCAAGAACGGCGACTCGTTTCCCCGGGCCTGAGACTGCCACGCCGTTTCCGTCGTAGCTATCATTAGGCGCGCTGGCTGCTGTCGCATTATGTCTATGACCACACTTATTGGGTATACTCGTGGTGAACCTTCGCAAATACGGAGGTCGCAGGCGAAGGGGTTCGCCTTAACTGCTGTTCCATCCTTATATGCCACATTTGGGTGGGCAGATGATGACCCCTGACGAGATGTCGTCGGGGATTCTCCTGCCCTCCTGGCTGGCTCCCCGAAATTCATCTTCGCATTTGAGCGGTTGCGGAGCCGAGTGCTCTCGCGACCAGGAACGAGGGTACTGTGAAGATCGTCGTGGTGTCTGATATTCACGGGAATATTGCTGCACTGGACGCGCTACCAGAGCGAGACTATGACGCGCTCTGGTGTATCGGAGACCTCGTCGATTACGGGCCTCATCCGCACGAAGTTGTGCAGTGGATAAAGCACAATGCATCCGCATGCGTACGCGGGAACCACGACAATGCGGCCGGATTCTCAGCCGATCCCCGCTGTTCGCCTCCATATAAGCGGCTGGCGGCGGAAACACTCCGGTATACACAGCAGGTCTGTTCCGGGGATGATCTGGATTATCTTCGCAATTTGCCTCTCTACCGGGAAATTTGCACCGGCTCAGCGAGGTTTTATCTCGTCCATGCAACTCCAGTCGATCCGTTGTTTGGCTACTGCCCGGAAGATTCAGCGGCGTGGCGGGACCATGTGAGGGCCATCGATGCCGACGTGCTGATCGTTGGCCACACGCATACACCGTTTTTGCGGATGGAAGGCCGCACCGCGATTCTTAATCCAGGCAGTCTCGGACAGCCGAAGACAGGGCGACCGATGGCCTGCTACGCAGTTTGGCAGAACGGACGGATCCTCCGCAAAGAATATGAGTACCCGGTCGAAGAAACGATTCGGGGGATTCGTGAAATGCCGATTACTACGCCAGATCAGGATGCCCTTATTTCCGTATTGCAGACCGGCAACTTGCCGAAGTGAATTGAATTGAGCATTGACATAAAAGCGCGCAGAGTTCACAGGGAACATCGAAGATGGGAAATTTACCCGAAGAATATGAACGAATTGAACGGCTGATTAGATTGCTGGATTCAGTTGTCGACGGGGATCGCGCGACGGAAGAACTGATTGCTCAGGGGCCGCGAGTAGTTCCCGACGTAGCGCAGTTTCTGTTGAGATCACTGCCGCGATCGCTTGCGATGCCACGCTGCCGCGCCGTTAGAGTATTGGGCGAACTGGGCGCGTGCTCATCGTTGCTTACTTATTTTCACGAATACTCGAAGCCTGCAGATGCCGCTGTGCTGCTTGCGGAGGACGCTGTGCGCAGCGCGGCGGCACAAGAACTTCTGCATTGCCATTCTGACGAGGTGCTTCCAACACTGTTGAGAGCGCTTCGGGACCGCGCAACCGGTGGCCTAGTGGAAGCCGTCGGCGAGTTTCGCCCTCCTGAGGCTGTTCCGATCCTGTTTGAACTGCTTGAAGATGATCTATGCCGTGAAGACGCAAAAGCAGCCTTGAGGAAGATGCCCGAAGCTGCCCGGCCGTTCGCAGTGTTGCTCCTTAGAGGATTATCGGAAGTTTCAATCTGCGGATCTGCCGCATTACGTCGCCTGCGTTCGACGCTCCAGCTATTGGCCGAGTGGGGAGCTGGCGTAAGCGAATGGCCGGAACTGCGTGGCTACCTGTGGCACGAAGATGCAGATTGCGTGATTGCAACCGCTCGAATCGGTTTTGGAATCGGTTCCGAAGCAAACAAGGAAGAGATTGTGTCGGCTTTGATTGAAGGCGCCAAAAGTATGAATGGAGCGCAGGAAATGGAGACGATCGAGTTGCTGGACGAGCACGCGATGATCGCGCAATCGGTTGCGGCGAGAGTTGCCGCGCATCGACAGCGACTTGGCGAAAACCCGAACTGGCTTTCGCCCTTCTGGCGCGTTTTGCACCATCTTCTCGGCAACAGGCTTGAGGCTTGACGGCATGGAACGTTGTAAGCTTCAACGGTCGCAAGACTGGGGAATTGCATGGATCTGAAGGAATACGAACAAGCGAAGTTCGCCATGGCAGAAATCCTTCGTGCCGCTCAGGCGGTGGGTACGAAGGACACCGACGTGCAATCAGTCGTGCGTGACCTCCAGGGGCGCCTTGCAGACGATCGTTTCAATCTGATGCTTGTCGGCAGGTTCAACCGCGGGAAATCGACGCTGGTGAATGCATTGCTGGGTGGCGCATATCTTCCCACCGGTATTCTTCCGTTGACCTCAGTCATCACGACCGTGCGGTACGGTAGCCGAAATCGTGTCGTGCTAAATTTTTCCGGGTCGCGTTTGCGGCAGGACATTCCGCTTTCCCAGTTACCGGAATACGTGACGCAGCAGGCAAATCCAGGCAACGTGAAAAACGTTGCATATGCAGAGATCGAGCTTCCGGTAGATATTTTGCGTCGAGGCCTGTTCTTTGTCGATAGCCCAGGCCTGGGCTCTGCGATCGCCGAAAATACGCAAACAACGGAACGGTTCTTTCCCGAAGCCGATGCGTTCGTGTTGATTACCAGCTATGAAAGCCCTCTTTCCGAAGAAGAGATTCGTGCCTTGAGGCGGATTCGAGAGGCGAGCAAGCCGCTCTTTATCATTGTGAACAAACAGGACACCATTGGCGAAGCGGAACGCTCGCAGGTGCTCGACTACGTGCAGAACAAGCTTAAAGAATTTGCGTTTCTACAGGCACCGAAGGTGTTCTCTGTTTCGGCTCGACAAGCGCTGGAAGGAAGGTTGAAACAGAATGATGCTCTCGCGACAAACTCCGGCATTGAACTGTTTGAAGCTGAGTTATTCCGGTTTCTGACCGAGGAACGCGTGGAAGCGTTCATCCAGATGATGCGCCGGCGCATTGGGGATTTCCTTGAGCAGCGACGTGCTCTGATGGTTGGGAATGAAAGTGAGCCTGCATATGAAGCCCTCCTCGAACGGGTTGAAGGGGTACATGCTGGCAGTGCGGCGGACCGTGGCGCCGTCTCGGCGCGTCCTCGCCGGCGGGAAGGACCTCGATTGCATCTGGAATTCGAGAAGCGAAGCGGTTGCCAAATCTGCGGCGAAGTTCTGGATGCTGTCTTTCACTTTCTCAGCAAATATCAATACGAGTTGACCATCAACCAGGAAACGCAGCGCAACCATTCAGAACGCGGCGGATTCTGTTCTTTGCACACATGGCAGTACGAAAATCTCTCATCCCCTTATGGCGTATGCACTGCCTATCCGGCCTTGGCGGGCCGCGTCGCATCCGCTTTAAGGCACTTTGCGGACGCTGCGAGCAATATAGATTGGCCCACCAGGAGCGTAAGCCAGCTATTGTCTGGCCCCGCGACCTGCCGTGTTTGCCAGGTTCAGATTGAGGCTGAGAAAACCGCCGTGGAACGGGCGGCCACGAAGGTGAAGGAAGTAGCGGCATCTTCCCAGAAACGGCTTCCGTCCTGCTGCTTGCCACACTTGGCGGCGACCACAAGAGCCGTAGGCGCAGGTCTGCCGGCGCAAAAACTATTGCGGGCACATTCTGAATTCCTGGAGCGCCTCGCTGAAGACGCACAACGCTACGCATTGCGGCACGATGCGTTGCGCCGCTATTTGACGAGCGAGGAAGAGCGAAGCGCATCGCAACTGTTGCTGTTGATGCTGGCCGGCCATCGTAGCCTCTGCGCCCCCTGGAGAGTCGAGTTCCTCTTCGGTTGATTGCTCGCCTCGCTCATCGAGCCTAGCTGCGACGGCCCATGCGGTAATCGACATAGAGGATATGAATCTTGACCTGGTCATCTGCGCGGTAGCGCGGCAGATGCGCCATCTGCACCATCTGGATCAAACTACCCGGGTTGCCCTTGCTCCATTCAACGAGAGAGTGCAAAACCTCGTCCAAGTTGGAGGCCAGTAGCCGAGTTCGTTCAGCCTCTCGCCGGACGAATTCCAGGGCGATCGACGGAGGGAAATCTTTCATCTCCAAACACTCTGATTTCCGTGCGCACATCGGCTGCAGCGCGCCGATGTCCTCCATGTGTGGCGTGCGGGCAACGAAGAACACCGGCGTGCGGTCGTAATAGTTGAGATCCTTAATAAGTCCGGTCACCACGCGCGAAGGACCAGCCAGATGGTCCATCACCAGCAAAAAAGTGGCCTGATCCAGTGCTCGTTGGACGATTGCCTTGAGAGATCCAGTGCTCTTTGAGGCTGGTTCGGAAGGCAAGGTAATCGCCTTGTGTCCAGTTCGGCGAAGTTCTTGGACCAAAGTCAGAAGAATCTCACGCGGCGATTGCGTCTTTGGAACATGCAGCGCGAGCGGCTGAGTCTTCACAAATGCCTCAACCAGCCGTGTCTTGCCCACACCTTCGCCTCCAAAAATGAGCATAGGCTTTCTTCGCTGCGCCTGTGCCCGCAGCCGCGCCATCTCCTCGACCCGATCTACCGTTGCGAGATATTGCTGCGAATCGGTAGCGCTATACAATGCTGAAACGGGCATCGATCGTCCTCACTGCGCAACTAGGTTGTGCGTAAAGCGTTCATGACTCGATCGGATCACCGCGAATGCTTCTTCGCGGTCCTTCCATCCAATTACCTTCGTCTGTTTCCCTTCCAGGTTCTTATAGACCGAAAAGAAATGCTCAATTTCGCGCAAGATATGCTCCTGCACTTCCTGGTAGCTGTTGACGTCCCGGAATCGCGGGTTGGCGGTGGAATAAGCCACAATTTTCTCGTCGCAGACTCCCTGATCGAGCATGATGAAAAGGCCAATCGGTCGGGCGTTGTAAACGCAGCCCGGGAAAACCGGCGTGTTGCCCAGAACCAGAACGTCAAGGGGCTCGCCATCCTGAGCGGCGGTCTGCGAAATGAAGCCATAATCACCGGGAAAGTGTACTGGCGAGTGCAGCACGCGATCCAACACAAAGACGTTCATGTCTTTGTCGTACTCGTATTTATTGGTACTGTCTTGGGGAACTTCGATGACGGCGGTGACGATCTCAGGCGCTTTGTCGCCGATCGGGAGGTCGAGATAATTCTCCATAGGAGCTCCTTTACCCATGCGGCACAGGAGCAAAAAGAAAGACCCCAGCGCCATCGCAGGAGTCATCAGCCAGCCCATTTCGGGTGGCGCTTAATGGCGGATTCCTTCGCCATCACGAAAGTAGCATATTTGCGAATTCAACTGCAAAGGTTTTCGAGTGATTGGCATGGAACTCAGCCTGTTTCTTAGGTTCAGTTGCTACGTTCAATTCTGAATCCCGCGACCGTTTGTGGATCGCAGGCATGTTCACACTCCACATTTTTTAGGTCGACCTGGTACTTCACTGTCGCGACGGTCATGAAGCATTTTAAACAGATCGAATCGAAGGTACCGTCGCCGTTGGTCCGATGAACGAAATTTGGCTCCGTTGGATGCTCCATAGAGACGGTCCGCCTTGCTCTCTCGGAAGCAGGAGCAAAAGAAAGACCCCTGCGTGATCGCAGGAGTCATCATCCGGCCCGTTTCGGGCGGCAACCCGGCAATGTGGAGAAGTAAGCACGTCTCGGCCTCCAAGTTAACGTATGACGATGAGAAAGCGCGAATCGATTGCCCTAATCAGACTTGAAGACCATGGCCCATCGTTCATCTGCCCGCTCAATCCTGAGCCGAGACCTGAAGGCGCTCGGATTCGGCTTCAAATATTCGCCGGAACAGATCTTCCCCATAACTTGTCCGCTCGGGCGCCCCTTCTAGAAGGCGGAAAGTACGCGTGCCATCCTCAAGACGTTCGGCACAGAGGAAGAGTGCGGAATCCGTCTGTTGCCGGAAGAATCCATCCGCCAAATCGAACATGTGAGTGACATAGAAGATCTTCACTTTCTTGTCCAGAAGAGCTAGAACAATTTGTCGAGCGATTTCTGAGCCTTCTCGCTCGTTCGTTGAAGCGAACGATTCATTCAGGAGAAGTACACAGCGAGGTACAATTTGCTCCACAATACCGCTCATTCTGCTGAGTTCTTCATCGAGCTTGCCGCTCTTCATGCTGGCATCTTCTTCGCGCTTGAAGTGCGTGAAAACCCCGTGGCAAATGTTAGCGTGAAACTCCCGAGCCGATACAAACATGCCGCACTGCATCATGAGTTGAGCCAATCCAACGCTGCGCAGAAATGTCGATTTGCCGCCCCGATTGGCCCCTGTAATCATAACCAGAGATTTATTCTCGCCGGTAATGTCGTTGCCGACCACCCGCTCAGTTGTGCTCAGGCTCAGGCACACATCGTAGATTCCCGAACATCGAAGGACCTCGTGTTCCTCGCATAGTGGAGTCGGAACGCACATAGGCTCCTGTTTCGCAGCGAGTTTCTCCCGCAAGTTGAGACAGCCTACATAAAATCCCAGTTCCAACTGCAGTGCCTTAAAGAAACTCAGGATGTGGTCGCTCGACTGCGACAATGCCGTCGCAACATGGATGATTCCCTGAGTTCTCAATGCCTCCAACGCATGTAAGCCGGCCTCGTCGCGGGGGTCGACGTCAAATGCGAGCGCCGAGTCATTCTTACGGGTGATCTGTCCCGCCCATTTGTGGAGCTGCTCTAGCCAACCCAACTTCTTTACCTCGAGGCTATGGAGCACGTACCTGGTCCCTCGAAGATCCGGCCCGAGATCTGCACTCATCAATATGCCGCCGCGGAATTCCAGCAGTGCTAGGTGGTTCTTTATCGCCTGCAGATAAATATCGTTGAGCTCCTCGACGATCATGCCAAAAAAGCGTCGGAATCCCTGGGAGCGGAATTTGGAGCTGTGCTCGTCAGCGAGCTTCTTGAGGCGCTCCAATGATCCAACAAACAATCCAAGTGCCTCGACGGATCTGTGCAAGAGGGAGTCCGGGGAGGAAAGCGAGAACCAGCCCCAGATATGCTTTTCGCGTTCAATGGCATTGACTGCGAGAGAGTAGAGATCTTGCACGATATCTGGGAATTCCAAACTTTCCGCAAGTATCTCCTGCCGATAGACAATCGCTTCCCGGCTTTTTACGCTCGCGAGTACGGCGCTTCTGACGACTTGGAACAGAAACTCATCGCTTCCGGCCATCGCTCGAAATAAAGTGTTCAGCTCTAGATCTTGGATCAGTTCCCGAGCATTGGGGGGTACGCCTTCTTCGAGAGTGAAGTCGCGATCACAAAACATGAGGAAAACCTTCATGATCCGGTTACCCCGCTTTGCCTCGCGTCGACCCGCGCAATCACAGCATCATAGGTCAGGTGATATTTTTCGGCGATTGCAGCGGCGTAGGCAAGCCCGTCTGCTGGTTTGCGAATGACCTTGAATGTTCGCTGTTGCGGATCCGTGGGATTGACCATGCTGACCATGCTCACTGTCGCTTCGTTGAAGGAAGCCATCTCGTCTAGAAAAGTGACGGTGACGCAAAGTATGTTTAGTGCCGCTACCCGCTTCATCACCTCGCGGTTCAGAAAGAGCGCATCGCCCATCGTCGTAGACAGGAAGCTTTCGTTCATAATGAGGATACTGTTTGGTGTCGCCTTCTCGAGGATCGCGTTGATGCGGATCAGCTCATCTTCGAGCTTCCCACGCAGATTCTTGATGTCCTCCTCCCTCTCGAAATGCGTGAAAAGCTTGTCAAACAGGAACAATTTTGCCGACGCACCCGGTACTGGACAGCCAAGAGCCGCCAAATAGTGGAGCTGTCCGAAAGTACGGGCGAACGTGGTTTTGCCGCCTTGGTTTGGCCCAGACACAACGAAGATGCGTTCCGGTTCTTCCAAGTTGAAGCTGTTCGTGACAACATTTTTTCGGGCATTATTCAACTGAATGGCAAGCGCGAGATCGTAGGTGTCGACCGCTTGGATTTCTTTCGAATCAATACTGACGCTGGGGAGGCAGAACGGGAGCCCAGCCTTCTTCAACTCTTCTAACTGTTCGAGGTAGGCGGTGTAGAACTGCACCTCCCGATCGAATCTGGCAATCAGTTCATGAGAGTAGTTGCGATAGCGATCGAAGTAGTCGTCGAGGTGCGCGAAGACTTCCGAATGCAGCGCAGCAACCAGGTCGAGGATTCGCGCTTCAATGTGAGTCATCTCCCTCGACAGAGTTAACTTGAGGCGATAGTTGCGGGGATCGGCTTGGCGGAATTTCTCGAAAGTTTTGAGAACTTCTTCGCTGTAGTCGCCTCGTCTGTGATCGCGATCGACTGCAACATGTCCTTGGTAAATGTGGAGCGAGTATCGAACCTTCGCGAGAGCGGCTCGGACCTGTTCCGTTTCATCCCTGAGGTTGGTGAATTCTTCTGAGCCGGAGTAGCGTATCAGAAAATCGCGAATCGCTTGGAAGCCTCTCGATGAGAGGCTCAAGGAGAACAAGCCCTCTGTGAGGTCCCGCGTCGCATTGCAATACGTCTCAACCCCATCGAGAAAGGCAGCCTGCTTTTGACGCTTGTAGTATCGCTTTTCGGAAACCGCCCGGTGAGCGCGCATCTTCTGCATGCTCTCGGCAAATAACCGAACAAGCTGCAGCAGGTGAGCATTTTCCAAAAGATCCCGGAAGACCTCTTGACGATAACGAACGGCTTCGACGCGAGCCAGTGGAGTGTAAAAGAATGGCTTGAGATCGTATTCGTCCCGGCCGGCAGTAATCGCGTTGACAATCTGGTCAAGATTCAAATCGAGAAAGAACTCTGGAGCCTCTTGCTGCTCCACTTGCCCGTCACCATCCCCCGAGTCGAAGAGAATACTCGGGAATACTGCGGTTTCGCGAGTCGCTCCGTCTGGTCCAGTAGGGGGCCAACGGTGAAATTCTTTCGAAGAACTGAAGTTCGGGTGATTGGCGGGGTTTGCGGGCACAGACAACTCCTCATGTCTTCTTCGTAGGAGTCATCTTCCCCTCGCTTCCGGGGCATATAAGAGTGGACTCCAACACCCGCCTCTTATCAGTATCAAAAGCAGTGCAACGGTATGTCAATCGCCACGCATTTCGCGGGCGTGAGCTTTTTGAGCGACTGCGAGATCAAGACGCCTTTCGCAATTAGCACCTTGACAATTAGGCCCTTACGGTTCAATATGTTCGCATTACATGTCGGGACGGTGATGGAACTCCACCGATAACCGCCTTCACGGCTGATGATTCCTACCCTCAAAGGAGTTGCGCCGTGAAGAAGATCATGCAGAAATCCACCTTACAACATCAGCAATTGGCATCAGATCCTCTCCTGCAGATTCCCCAATTGACCGCGCCCGGGTTGTGCCAGGCGACCGCTTCGGTCGCCGTCCGGCGCTGCTGAAAAAGGTGCGCTAAAGGCGGCTTTTTCGTTCCTTGCACTGAGTAGCCACTCAACATTCAAAGCCGAGGGAAGTTCTGATGGCACGGACGATTCTCTACAACCTCATTCAACTCTTGTTCGTACTCGGCTTCGCCCCTCTGTACTCCGGCGTGCTCAGCCGATTTAAAGAAATCATTCAAAGCAAGCGTGGACCAAGTGTTTTTCAAGCTTATAGGGATCTCTGGAAGCTCTTCCACAAAGACGAGGTTGTCTCGTCGGAAACTACATGGATCTTTCGCGTAACGCCCTATCTGGTTTTTATCGTTCCCCTATTCGTCGCGAGCCTGATTCCCGTTCTCACGGACTACCCTCTCGCCTTTGCGTTTATGGGCGATATGCTCGCAGGAGGGTTCTTCCTCGGGCTTGGAGGTTTTTTCGCCGCATTAGCAGCGGTCGACACAGGGAATCCTTATGGTCCCATGGGGGCGAGCAGAACGCGAATGGTTGGGTTCCTCGCCGAGCCGGTCTTCATGATCGTGTTCTTCACTGTCTCGTTCGTGGCCCAATCCACCATTCCGTACATCGTTCAAAAGAAATGGGTGGAAAGTCCTGCCGCATTCTTCTCTCCGGCTCACATTCTTTTACTCATCGCGTTTCTGATGCTGATTTTGGCGGAGGGTGGAAGAATTCCCGTGGATAACCCAACCGGGCACTTCGAACTCGCGATGATCGATGAGTCGAAAGGGCTCGAATACTCCGGGCGGGGTGCAGCATTGATGAAGTGGGGAGGCCAGATGAAATTCCTTGTGCTCACCTGCATCTTTCTCAACGTGCTTTTGGCACCGTGGGGCTTGGCCGGCGGAGTGCAACTCGGACATGTATTGCTTGCTATTCCATTAATCCTGTTCAAGATTCTGTTGTTCACGATTGTCCTGGTGATGATCGAGTCTTCGCTTGCGAAGTTGCGTCTCTTTCGCATTAGCGAATTCCTTGGAGCCGCCTTCATCATCTCTGTCGCGGCGATGATCGCGAGCATTTTTTCAGCTTCCGCTGCATAGAAAAGGACTCCGCGTGGCAAGTGCTCAGACACAGCTGATTGAAGGACTCAACGCGCTGGCCGCGGGATTCATTCTGTTGACGGCGTTCGGAATGGTGGCAACACGCCAGGTACAAGGGGTGCTGCGCTTTTTCATCGTCCAGTCTGCTTTTCTGGCTGCCTCTGCATTCTTGATCGGGTTCGATCGCGGCTCGATTCACCTTATGGCTCTCGGCGTTATCACCATCGGCGCAAAGGTCATTGCGATTCCTTGGGTTCTCAAGCGGACGCTCCCCGGCGATCTCTATGAGCGGCGCGAAATCGACCAAGTGATTAACATACCTTCATCACTTCTACTGGCGCTCCTTCTCGCGATTGCTGCAGAGTTTCTGGTCGGTCCGTTGCTCAGCGAATCGATCGACCCTGTCGTTCATGTCAATCTCCCAATCGGGCTCGCTGGCATTCTGATCGGCGCTTACTCGTTGATTGCGCGGCGCGAAGCGATTCCACAGATGGTGGGGATCTTAGCGATGGAAAATGGTGCATTCTTTGCCGGTGTGGCGATTGCACCCGAGCTTCCCCTCATCGCTGAGCTGGCCATCGCAATCGACGTGATCCTGATTGCCGTGGTCATCGGAATTCTCACACGTGACATTACCAGGGCGACCGGCACCACCGAAGCGGCGGCGATGAGCGAATTGAGGGAGGAACCTCAGTTATGGCGCTGATGATTTCAATATCTCTTCCGCCTCTGGCAGCGCTTCTTTGTTGGATAAAACCTTTCCGCGTCTTCGCCTGGATCGTCACGGTCCTGTGTTTGGCGGGGAGCTTCGCCGCGGCGATCGTCACCGCAGCCCACATTCTCGCGGCCGGAAACACCGTCGGAATTCCCGGTTGGTTTGAGGCCGACGGACTAAGCGCGCTTGTAATTTTGCTGGTTAGCTTCGTCTGTACGCTTGCCGCACTCTTTGCAGGCGGGTACATGCATCATGTCAGCCAGCAATCGGACCGCCTCTGGTGGTTCTATTGCAATTACAACCTGTTGACGTTTGCCCTGATAGTCGTGCCCGCATTTACGAGTCCTAATCTCGTTTGGGTCGGGGTCGAGTTAATCACGCTGTTCGCGATCCTGTTGGTTGGATTTGAGAGCACTCCAACGGCTCTGGAGGCGGCGTGGAAGTACGCCATTCTGACACTTATGGGCGCGCCGATCTCCTTGTTGGGGTTTTTCACGCTCTACTGGGCGTACCACATGGCCGGCGGTAGAACGCCGGAGACGTGGCAGGGACTTTATGCTTTGGCAGCAACAATGCCCCCGAATTTGCTCAAGTTTTCATTCTTGCTAGTATTCGTGGGATTCGGTGCAAAAGCCGGGCTTGCTCCAATGCATACCTGGTTACCCGATGCTCACAGTCAAGCTCCCACGCCAATTTGCGCGGTGCTTTCTGGAATTAAAACCACTGTTCCTTTATATGCAATTCTGCGACTTCTCTCAATCGTTCTCGCGTCCACCGAAGTGCGAATTGGAAATTGGATGGTGTTCATTGGGCTCGTATCCGTGGGAATCGCGGCCTTCCTGCTTCTACAAGTCCGTGATTACAAGCGCATGTTCGCTTACTCCACAGTGGAACATATGGGAATCATCCTTACTGCGGCCGGTTTTGCGACCCGCGGAGGAGCTTCGGGAGCCGTTGCTCAGTTATTGAATCACTCGATCACAAAATCCCTCTGCTTTTATACGGCGGGCGTCGTTCTAGTTGCTCTTGGGACGAGACAGATTAAGGAAGTGCGTGGGCTATTTAGGCTTTCTCCATTTGCGGGTAGCGCGCTTTTGCTCTGCTCTTTGGCCATCGCCGGCGCACCCCCATTCCCCATTTTCCTAAGTGAGTTTTCTATCTTATCCGCCGGCCTCAGATCGGGCCACAATGCTGCGGTCATCATTCTTGCCATCCTGATTGTCATCGCGTTTATTGCGATCTTCCTGCAAGTTAATCGGATGCTATTCGGTAATCCTGAACCAGCAGCAGCCTCGACCGTCGTACCTCAAAGCTGCCAAGTTGCAATACTCATCGCCGCACTGCCTGTTGTGGTTCTCGGCGTTTACATCCCCGGACCCGTCCACTCATTGATGATGCTCGCGGCGCAGCAATTGGGGGGACATTGAGATGACGACCTATTCCTCGCCGATTACTGGAGGTAATGTAGCAGGCCTGCTTGATCTGACTGTTGCCCTCGAACAGCATTTCGGAAGCCAAGTCACTACGGCGCCAGCAAACGGTGGCTTTGTCCTTACCTTGATTACCGCTCAGGCAGCCGTGCTGCCCGCAGTGTGCCGATTTCTGTTCTGGGAAAGCGGGTGTCTGTTTGGCGGAATCACAGCGGAAGAAGAACCCGGCCAATGGCAAATCCACTACAGCTTCCTCTTACCGGGGTCTGGTTGGATCGACGTAAGACTCTCGCTGCCAATCCAGACGACAACCCTGCCGAGTATCGTAGCCGACGTGCACGCGGCCGATTGGCATGAACGCGAAGTGGAAGACCTGTTCGGCATTCAGTTCGAGAACCACCCCCGGCTTGGTGATTTTGTGCTGCACGATCAGATCTGGCATGAGGGCATCGATCCGATGCGAAAGGGCTTCTTTGCCGGCCACCCACAACTCGAGCGGAAGGTTGACCTTGAGTGGCAGCCCCTGCTCGTTGTCGGTGATCCGGGTTCGTTTGCGATGCCGATTGGTCCGGTATACGAGGGTGGAATTGGGGAATCCCTGCACTTTCTCCTGGAGACAGTCGGTGAAGATGTGATTCGAGCTGTGCCGCGGCTCTTCTACAACTACAGGGCTATCGAAAAGATTGCCGAGGGCCGTACCGTTGCGGATGTTCTCCTTATTGCCGAGCGATTTGCTGCGACATCTGCATTTGCCCATTCGCTCGCCTTCTGTCTAGCTGCCGAGAAAATCGCGGCGGTCGAGGTGCCGCCACGCGCCGCGGCTCTCCGGGTGCTGCTCGCGGAACTTGAAAGACTGAGGCACCATGCCGGTGCGATTGCGGCGATTTGTGAGTCCACCGCGCTAGCCGTCCCTGCCGCGCAAGCCTCGATCATCGAAGAGAATCTATTGCGAGCCTCCTGCGTATTTGCCGACCACCGGTACCTCTTCGGGCTGAATACTCCAGGTGGGCTCAATCGTGATTTCGGATCGGAGCAATGTAAGGTGTTGCTTCTCGCAGTCGATAAGGCCGAAAGCGACCTTCGCGTTCTGGAAAAGCGCCTTCGCCTGAGCAGTAGCTTTCTTGACCGTCTAGAGGATGTTGGAGTCGTTACTGGAGAGAGTGCTAGGGATCTGAATCTCGTAGGTCCAATTGGCCGTGCTTCTGCGCAGCCCTGCGATCTACGAAGAGCATGTCCTTATTCAGGTTACGAACGATTTGCATTTGAGGTTCCCTTTGAGGCGGAAGGCGATGGCTACGCCAGGCTGCGCGTGCTTTTTGCGGAAGCGACACAGTCAGCAAAACTTATTCATCAGGTTGCCGGCGCTTTAGAGGAAGGCCCAGTTCGGGTTTCTTGCAAGCTGGATCACGCAGACGCGGCGCTTGGATGGGCAGAGGCCCCAAGAGGAGCCGCTCTTCACTGGCTGCGGGTAAATCAAAATGGTCTGGTCGAACGATATCGCGCGATTACACCATCCTTCAACAATTGGCTGGGCTTTCATGTTGCGGCAGAGAATTTCGCGTTTCAGGATTTCCCGATCATTCTTGCAACTTTCGGGCTCTCTGCAACTGAATGTGATCGGTAGAGGTGGGTCGGGATGAGCTTCTGGTTTTGGCACGGATTACGCAAAGGCATTCAATCGACTCGCTATCCTGGGCATGCAGAGGGCGCGCCCGGAGTTTCTCCGGGACGTCCGGTAAACACGGATTTCTCGACGGTGGAAGACGCTCAACTCGCCGCGGAAATCTGTCCAACCAATGCAATTGCTGCGCACGGAAAATCAACCTACGTAAACCTTGGCAAGTGCGTACATTGCCAACACTGTCTGCACTCCCTCAAGTCGCCCATGAATTGGGAATCAGGATACGAATGGACTCGGCGGCCCGCAGATCACGCAGAGTCGCTTCCCCTACCATCGGCCTTTGCAAGGTCGATGCACATCATGGTCGTTGATGCCGGAGATTGCGGCGCCTGCTTACATGAGGTAAAACAGCTCAACAATCCTCTGTACAACCTTCATCAGCTGGGGTTCTTTTTGACAGCTACGCCGCGCACGGCGGATGTTCTGCTGGTGGTGGGACCTGTGAGTGAAAATATGCGCGGACCGTTGCTCAAAACCTGGGAGGCCATGCCGACTTCAAGGAAAATGATGGCCGTTGGTAGCTGCGCCATCTCAGGCGGAGTGTTTGGCAAGAGCTTTATGTGTGCCTGCGGAGTTGGTTCAGTCTTGCCGGTCGATTTTGAAGTTCCAGGGAACCCTCCCCCGCCTCTGGCAATACTGCATGGGCTCCTAGTCGTTGCGGGCAGGAAATCGTTAAAGAACCCTGAACCAATCTCCGAAGGGAGACCCTGATCCATGGCCATCACTGGTTCCTGGCTGATTGCGATCTTCATCGTTTGCGCGGCAGGAGTGTTCTGTTCGGTTTTATTTGGCCGCAATCGAGTCCCCTCAGTGCTAGCGATCGTGGGCACTCTCTCCGCAATCCTCATGGTCCTGACATCAGCAACCGTGCTGATGACCGGCCAGATCTTCGAGTCTGCACTCTGGATGCTGGATGGGTTTGGCCGCTTCACGATTCGAATCGACTCGCTCTCGTCTATCTTTCTTCTCGTCTCCGGAGTCGTCTACTTTTCCACTTCCTTATTCGCAGGAAGCTTCCTCAAGAGCTATGTGGACGAGGTGCATTCCCACCTGCACTACTCGATCCTCTACTTCGCGCTCATGGCTTCGGTGGTCTTGATTCTAGTCGCCGGCGATACCCTATTCTTCCTGATCAGCTGGGAATGCATGTCCATCCTGTGCTTTCTACTGATCAACTACAGTCCACGCAGACAGCCGGACAAATCCGCCGGTTACATCATGCTGGCGATGAGCGAAGCAGGCTTTCTCGCGGTCGCGGTAGCTTTTCTGCTTCTTGCCCGTTCTGCAACAGGCTTTTCGTTTGCGGCTCTCCGCGTAGCAAGTGTGACGCTCTCACCTCAAGTCATCTGGCTGCCATTCCTGCTGGGATTTTTCGGCTTCGGAGTCAAGGCCGGCTTGGTTCCGGTCAATTTCTGGCTTCCCCGATCCTATACCGCCGCTCCACCAGTTTTCGTGCCAGTCTTCGCAGGCGTAACACTCAACCTTGGATTTTACGGAGTTTTGCGGCTCAACACGGACCTGATACATGCAGGATACGGAACGGGTCTAGTCGTGCTAATCACCGGCAGCGTCACCGCGCTGGTCGGAATTCTCTATGCAACAACAGACGGTGATATGAAGACGATGCTCGCTCACAGCTCCATCGAGAACGCAGGCATTATCACCGCTGCACTAGGCGCCTTTCTTGTTTTTCGAGCCCTCGGCCAGGCAGTCGCCGCAGCGCTCGCGATGTCCGCGGCGCTTTATCACATGGTGAACCATTCGATCTACAAGACGCTCCTTTTCGAAGGGGCGGGACATGTTGAAGCTGCAACAGGTACGCGAGAAATGGACCAGCTCGGCGGCTTAGCCAAGTTTCTGCCGAGCTTATCGGCGATCTTTCTTGTAGGCTGCCTGGCGATCTCTGCGGTTCCTCCATTTAACGGATTTGTGAGTGAATGGATGGCCTTGCAGGCGTTGCTACGCAGCGCAGTCCTCGCGTCCACCTCGGTAAGAATTGTTTTTGCTCTTTGCGGCGCCGCGCTCGCGCTGACAGCGGCACTGGCCGTAACCTGCTTTGTCAAGGCATACGCCATGAATTTCCTCGGACTCCGGAGAGGCGAATGGAAACTGCGGGCCGAGGCGAAAGAGGCCAGCAGATTCCCGATGGGGTTCCTTGCCGTCGTTTGCCTCCTCCTCGGAATTCTTCCAACGTATGTCCTTCCCATACTCAATCAAGGGGTTGAGCCCCTGGCCGGCGCAAGCATCACGACCGCTCTGGTACAGCCATTTTTTACGGCAACTCCCGCCAATGCGCAGCTTCCTCCCGCATTCCTCCAAGACTTTCACAACCTGGGCGCGCAGGCAGGTCGAGGATTCATCCCTGGCCGTGGGCTCGTCGTGCTTCTCCGCGGTGCTGAGACGAATCCAGTCGTATTCGCGATGTCGCCTTCTTACAGCATTGTTGCTTTGGTTGTGCTTTTCGCTGCCGCCTGGTTCGGATTGCGGCGCCTGACGCGGCGCCGCGCTCTTGCGCGACGCCCGGTATGGGCAGGAGGTATTCCGCGACTGCTACCGCTCTTGACATACACAGGAACAGGCTTCTCCAATCCCGTTCGCGTCGTCTTTCAGGCCATTTTTCGACCAAATATCATTGAAGATACACGCCAAACTGTTGCAGTGCATTTCCGGACGGCCATTCACCGACAGCGTGAAGAGACCCCTGTCATAGACCGTCTGCTGCTGAAACCGGTCGGAACCGCTGTCCAGCGAGTTGCCGCCTTTCTGGCTGGCATGCACCACGGAAGATTGAACGCCTATGTCACGTATGTACTGGCGTTCCTGTTGCTGGTGCTCTTTTTCTATCGAGGAGGTTAAAACCTGCGGAATGCCCCCACAACGCTTTTCAGTTGTTCATGCGGTTTCAAGCTTGGGTATGCGCAATGTGAACTCGGGTGGAGGCTCCCAACTGAGAGGGGGTCATGAATCCTGATGGGCTCATCTTGAGTCTGGTTTTTGCGGTCTGCGCTGCAGGCATCATCTTGGGAATCCTTGTTCCCGAAAAGCGCATTCCCTCTATTCTTGCCTGGGCTGGATCGATCACTGCAGTTTTGGAGCTGTATGTTGCAGGGAAAGTTCTCGTTTCCGGTAGCGACTTCCACCACTCCTTGTGGACGATTCCTTCCGTCGGTACGCTGACGATACTTCTGGATCGCGTGTCGGCGTTCTTTCTTCTGATTGCCGCCATTGTCATTCTCGCGAGCTCAGTATTCTCCGCTACATATATGAAGCGCTTTGTCGGTCACTATAGCCTTGAAGCATTCAATGCATGGTACCTGGTTTTATGCGCCTCGATCGCATGGACCCTCATCGAGAACGATGTCTTCGGCTTCTTGCTCGCATGGGAAGCGATGTCCATTTCCAGTTATCTTCTCGTAAGCTTTGAGCATCGGCGAAGAGAAACCAGCCATGCAGGTTATCTGATGCTGGCGATGAGCGAAGCAGGGTTCGTCGCCATAACAGTGGCACTAGTCATCCTGGCGGCAAAGGGTGGATCTTGGCAGTTTTCAGAACTCCGCATCGGCGTTGCTATGCTGAGTCGTTTTGCCCGCTGGACCGTGTTTGTCCTAACGTTCTTTGGTTTTGGGGTAAAGGCAGGCCTTGTTCCGGTCAATGCTTGGCTCCCAAAAGCGCATCCGGCTGCACCAGCCAATGTCTCTGCGATCCTTTCCGGCGTGATTCTGAACCTGGGACTTTATGGGATCATCCGCTTGGATTTTCAAATCACGCCTGTCACAACAATCTCAGCCGGACTGGTGATTCTTTTAACGGGAGCCGCCTCGGCTCTTGTAGGCATTCTTTATGCGACGACAGAAACAGATTTGAAAAGTGTTCTTGCTCATAGCTCGATTGAGAATATTGGAATCGTGACTCTCGGCTTTGGCGCAGGTGTGATTTTTGCAGCAGCGGGTCAGCCGCTGTTTTCAGGCATGGCCATGATCGCAGCCTTTTATCACATGCTCAATCATTCCATTTATAAGGCCCTTCTGTTTCTGGGCGCGGGCTCAGTGGACGAACACGCCAGTACGCGCAATCTCGATCGCCTGGGCGGGCTGATGCGGCTTATGCCCTGGACCGCAGGCGCATTTCTCGTCGGGGCTCTCGCGATCTCTGCCGTACCGCCGTTCAATGGCTTCGTAAGTGAGTGGCTTATCCTTCAGACTCTGCTCCGCGGCGTCGAACTTTCCTCTATCCCCTTGCGTTTGGTATTTGCAGTTTCCGGCGCCATCCTTGCCTTGACGGCCGCGCTCGCTGTGACCTGTTTTGTGAAAGTATTTGCGATGGCATTTCTTGGCCTGCCGCGTTCTGAAGGCGCGGCAAAGGCCAGAGAAGCCAGTGGCAGCGCAATCACGTCCATGGGACTGCTGGCTGTTCTTTGTCTCTTGCTGGGCATTCTTCCGACCTACCTGATGCCTGCGATGAATCGGGCTTTGCAGCCTCTAATCAGCGTGGAGGCTGCCGAATCACTGGTGCCGCCGTTCTTCACGGCCACTTCAGAAAACAGTCAGCTTCCGCCGGGTTTTCTCCAGGATTTCCACAATCTGGGTGCGCAATCTGGCAAAGGATTTCTTCCCGGCAGGGGCCTGGTCGTGCTCCTCCGCGGCTCCGACCGCAACCCAGTCGTGTTCGCTATGTCTCCCTCGTACAGTGTTGTCGCCCTGGTGATCCTGCTTGCGCTCGCAGGGATTATCGTTACGCTCCTCACTCGACGCCGCAACACCGCTCGGCGGCCCTTATGGGCTGGGGGAATCCCCCGATTGTTGCCGCAGATGACCTATACGGCTACGGGATTCTCAAACCCGGTGCGGGTCGTTTTCCATGCCATTTTTCGTCCCAATATTACCGAAGATACTCGCCAAACAGTTGCGGTACATTTCCGTACCGCCATCCACAGGCAGCGCGAGGAAACTCATGTCGTCGACCGGGTTTTCTTGCGACCTGTGGGCGCTGCGGTACGGGGGGTCGCCGGTTTCCTTGCGGGCATGCATCACGGCAAGCTGAACGCCTACGTGGTTTATGTTCTCGCGTTTCTCTTGCTCGTACTCTGCGTGTACAGAGCAACGTAGAAAAACCTGGAAGCATTGGGATTACACAAGTGCCAGAACTTCTTGTTCAAATCGGTTGAGCCGTTCAACTGCCGACTGTACTGCCGGAATTCCTTCATCCTTGACTTTCCGAGCGCGGTCAAGTGCCTGTTCTGCAATGCGGCTGATTTCATGCAGCAGCTTTCGAATCTCAACTTCCAGGCGATCCCGACTATCCTGAATGCGATTAAGAACATCGTTTTGTACGCGCGCGCTATTCGTCTCCAACAGATACAGCAGAAATTCTCGAGCTTCGTTTGTGATTATCTTGCGTCCACCCACAAGCGGCAAAAAGATATCAGCGAGCCAGCGCAGCGGCGAAGAGGGTTGCGCAGCTCCAACGAAGTCCTCGAAAGTGAATGTGGAACGGACGCGGAAGCCCTTCTCCGGATCGAGCGCATGAGGTATCCGTGTCAATTCATTGAGGCCCGCATCAGCGAGCTTTTTCAAAAAGCTATTTCCCATCTCCACAAAGCGAACGGCCACGACGCGATACTGGCGCTCGCCTTCTTCTTGCTCAGGTCTGAGCCAGGGCATAACCTTGGCTCGGGAAATCTTCTGGGCGAGGCGCATCACTCGCCGCCGATAATGCGGACCGAGGCCGCGGGGTACAGACGGTAGCTCCGTACTGAATTCCGCCTCAGATTCCGTCCACGCGGAACGAACGAACTGTTTGTGCCGTTCAACAAAAAAATCCGAAATTCGTTGCTGCTCTGCCATAAACAGGAAGCCCAACTCGCGCATGGAGCGCTCTGCATCACTGATGGTTTCCCTCATGAGCTTGATACGCTGCTCGGATTCTTCGATTGGCAGTTGAAGCGCGTCGCGGTCCTCACTGATCACAGCCAGCAGTTGCTCACTTAGGCGTTGAAGGCCACGGTCGCAAGCAGCGCGGAGAAGACTTCTGCCTGAGTCTTCAACAAGGTGATGCAAAGTCTTTAGGAGATTTTCCCAGTCCCTCAACGGGCCACGGTTCTCTATCCGTTCAGCTGCGCTCACCTCAAGGGCTCTGCCCACCGGTCGATGCAGTCGCTTTTCCAGAATCTCGCGCGTAAACTTAACCGCCGCCGCACGCTCCGCATCAGTAGTACGGTCCGCTTTGTTGATGACCAGAATTAAATCGTGTATCTGCTTGCCCACTGCTTCGACCAGCGCTAATTCCTCGCCGGCGATCGGTGGATCAGCTCCGACCACAACCAATGCGGCGTCAATGTGAGGGATAAATGCCTGCGTCGTGACCGTGTTTCTAGTGAAAACAGAGCCCAGACCAGGTGTATCCACAAGACACATGCCTGAAGACAACAAGGGGCTGGGCACATATACTTCCGCCCCATCCACGCCCTTTTTGTTTTCGGCGTTTAGTTCTTCGGTCACGTATTCCTTCAAATCGGCCAAGGCTACGTTCCGCCAAGATCCGCTCCGCATGCGAATCCGCGCGCGAAGCTCGTTGCCATACCGGACCACGGTCGGCACCGCAGTAACTGGAACAAAGCCAGTCGGAACAACTTCATAGCCGACCAGAGCATTCAGCAAAGTGGACTTGCCGCGCTTAACCTGACCTACACAAGCCACGTAGAAACGCCCTTCAGAGACCCTTTCAGCTAACTCACGCGCTTCATCGGCCACAGAGCCAGCCCCGAGTTCCTGAGTCAGATCGGCAAGCCGCAATAGCCTGGAGGAGCCATCTGTGGGCACGGTATTGCCACATGAGAGGTTGCCGCAACGTTGAGCGGACTCATTGATATTCCAACTTGTTGGATCTGAGCCCATTACAGTCTCCCTGAAGCGCCCTCCTGTCGATTCTCAGCTTTACGCGAATAGCGGATCACGTCCACACGGGACGTTGCAATTAGGCCTTCGTCGATCATTTCGTCTAGATAAGGAACTAGCTTAGCGATCTGCTCTTCCGTATCGATGATGCTCAGCATGATCGGAGCATCCTTGGAGAATTTCCAATGATTGGCATGCCTAATCCGGGTGCTGGTCCCATAGCCCTCAATGCCCCGGTAAACAATTGCCTCCGCCAAGCCCAATTCGTGGCATTTGTCGAGGATCGCTTCGTGTAAAGGTTTGCTGCGCCACTTATCCCCTTCGCCGAAATGAATTCGCAGCATCTGTGCCTGGAATTGTTCTTTCATGAATTCCCTCCGGTCACACTCTTTGATCTGCAGCGGGAAAATGTGCTTCCTCCATACCCATTTCGATGGGGCGGTGCGCGTACTTAATGACATCTACATCCGACAGCACCACCAATCCCTCTTGGACCATCTGCTCTACAATCGGCAGAAATGCCTGAAGCTTCTCGTTGCTGTCGATCACCGATAACATGACTGAGCTATCGTGAGAAAGGTGTAGCGGCTTGTCCTTGTGTATTCGCCGGTGCGCACCATAACCGAGGATGCCACGGTAAACGGTCACTCCTGCAATGTCATTTGCCCGCATCGCTTCAACCAGCGCGATGTGAAGCGCCTTGTCGCGCCACCGGTCTGCTTCACCGATGTAGATCCGCATCAGCTTCGCTTTCCCTTCAATCTTGAGATGAACTGGTGGCAACACGGCCTTGGGCTTCGAGGCGCGCGCCGGTTTGGCTATTGTCGTCTCCTGAATCTCGATCATTCCTGTACCAGCCAAATCCTCCAGTTTTCCAAGGAGTTGATTTACCTTCTCTCGCGTCTCGACAAACTCGATTTTGATCGGCAGCCGGTCAGAGATTTCCACAATGCTCGATGAGTGCATGTGGTGATCGGCTCCGAAACCGGCGATCCCCTTTAGGACCGTGGCTCCGGAGACGCCACGATACAGCAGAAAATCCAAAATGCTCGAATAGGTTGCGATTCCGTGATTTGTAGAACCTTCACTCACATAGATGGAGACTTTTAGAGCTTTGCCAGGATCCAGCATGTCCTCCTCCGTTAACTTCGTAGTCCACGTTGTGCGACCAAAAACTCGGCAGTTCTCCCAAGTACACCCCATCCAGAACGATCAGGACTGGAATCGCTCCGCAATTGAATCAATTCATCCTTCAGTTGTTCCCGATAATTTCCAATAATCATATCGATACGGGCGGCTAACGTCAGTGGCACTTTTTGACGCAATTTAACAGCGTGCGGAATACAAAAGATTGCATCCGTCCGGAGCCATTTCACCACGCCAGGTTTTCCTAAGAGCGTGACCAACTCGCGAATTCTCCGGTCCTCCTCGTCGATTACCCTCCGGCAAACGTCGCAGTCGGGTCGTTGGTCGGCCATCGGTCTATTTTCGTTAACCAGGGACAGGAAGACATCGGCAGCGGCCTGCGCGTCTTGTACTGCGGCCACGCCCCAAGCATGAAAGTTACATAGACGCTGGATATCCTTGGCCGAATCTCCCTGCAAATGGATTGCCTGAAAGTCCTTCAAAAGGCGGCAGAACGGACATCCTGACTCATACAGGAGTTCTTCGATTGATTGATGAAGTACGATTTGCCGATGTGCTCTCACGAGATCACCTCCGCGAGGACAATGCCTCCCCACGCGCCCAAGAGCCCTAAAAACAAGCTTCCCGTTACATAAAGAGCAGCAAGCATGAAGGCCCCACCCCGCAGCGACGAGAGCGTCTCCCACTCGAAGGTCGAAAACGTGCTATACGCGCCCACGAAGCCCACTGGTATCAGGAAACGCCATGCCGGATTCAGTTCAACGTGCTTTCCCAGGTAAGCGAGCGAAAAGCCGATAATGATGCAGGCCGTGACGTTAATGACGAAAGTTCCATAGGGGAATTTCGTGCCGAAGCGACCAGAGATCGTAGAGCCGACCCAGTATCGGGCAATCGAACCAAGCGAACCTCCGATTGCAATCAGGAAGTATTTTTGCAAAACCCGGTCTCCTTATGATCGTCAAGATTGCCTTGCAGCGGTATCCTTCTCCGAACCCCATCTCAAAAGTTGCGCTAGATCGTGGGTCAGTTCCGGCAACGCAGCACCATCACCTGACAGCCCCCGGATCCGATTGAGCTGCGCGCGATAGGCATCCGCATACGAATTCACAAATGTCACCATCTTTCGGCTTGTTTGCTCGGCCCAGAGATCGAGAGCGCGCCTGTACTGGTGAAGTTCTTCCTCGAGCAGAGGGCCAAGGCGCTCCCGCAAATTGCTCCGCACGAACGCTCGAACAACGGACCTTCCCAACCAACTCCAACGAGCGGCGCTAATCTTCACGGGAATGACTTCAATCTCAAAACGTGGCACTTCCCGCAATAGCAATTCCGCATCTTCGGCCGACGGCTCATCAAAGCGAGACATTTCCCTGGCGATCTCCTTTAGCGTTACGACTGCCCTCATAAGGCTGCTTCGTGTTCGGGCAATCGCCTGATCTACGCGGTGCTGCACCGTGTCGTGCGTCCACTCGGAAATCTCGAAGGCAGACAAGTGCCTCTTCTCGCCTGCGCAAATACGTGCCGTGATCATTTCCCCGACTTCTGCCATCACTGCGTCTGGATATTCACCCAATTCAAGAAAAGCTTGACCTAAGACACTCCACTGTTCTCCGATCTCTCCGCTAATTCGGCGAAGCCGGGCTTCGATCTCTTGGGCATCAATTGTGCGGGCAAACTCTCTTCCGCGCTTCTCGCGGTCGAGCGAAGTTTCAAGAGCTGCTATCACCGAATCGCGCAGTGCTCCAATCTTTCTGGCAACCGACGCCTCGCGTAGGCTTCTGGCCTGCTCGAATCTCGGGTACAACTCACGCTCAAAGAACTGATCGAGTAGGGGAGAATACTGCGCCAACGAACTAACTGGGTGGATCTGGGTGTTTATGCCAAGCTCGCGCTTCAACTGGACTTGGATATACTCGGTAACGCGATGAAGATCACCTTCCCGTAACAAGTCCGCTTTACTGAGCAGGACGATTGATGAAATACCGCCTTCGTAGAGCAACCGGAGTGTTCCGATGTCTTCGTCATTGAGAGACACGCCAGCATCGATTAGCAAGAGGGCGAGATCGCACGCCGGCAAGTAGGCCAGGGTTTCCGCCGCGCCCCGCCGTGCGAGCGATCCGAGGCCAGGCGTATCGACCAGAAGGATTCCCTTTTTGAGGCGAGGCGAAGGTACTTCAGCCATCGCGCGGACTACGCTGCGGGCATTTCCAGGATTGCCCTGCTCAGTGATGAGCTGCGCGAACTCCTCGAGCGAAACCTCCTCCACGCGTCCAGTGGCAAAGGTCACCTCCGCTCTTAGAGCAGACCCGTATCGCAATTTCGTTGGTACTGCTGTGATCGGATTGACACCGACCGGCAGGACGGTCGTCTCCAAAAGAGCATTCAGGAGCGAAGATTTCCCGCTGCTGACTCGCCCAAAAAGTGCGACTTCGAGATGGTTGTCCTCCATGCGATGGGCGAGAGTAGTCATCCGGGAGCGAAACTCAACCAGACCATGCCGGGTGATGATCTCCTCAAGCTCCCGCAAGAGAGTCACATCATGCCCGGTCTGTTCCAATTCTTCTAAGCGGGATTGAAGGCTGGTCCCGAACTCCTGACGGATGTACCGTTGCATGCTCTGCACAATGGAAAGCAGTTCATGGACCACGCCGGTCAATTCATTAACTGCATCGTCTGGAACCGCCCCTGAGCCACGCATATAGCTGGGCTTGAGCTCCTCTATTGCGATGTCGATGAACTCAAGATGAGTCAACACAGACCGTGTAGCTGGTATTTCCGATGGTTCTGGCTTCATCCTCTGCCACGCGAGTGTGCGCAAAATCTGTTCACGGAACCGGCGAATGTGATCTTCCAGGACCCGCGACTGCGCGAGTGTAATGTCGATGATGTGACGAGGAAAGGGAGACGGCGAGGTCGTCTCATGGAGCACCTGTTCTACTTCCACGAGCAGTTTGTCAATATATGAGCACGTAACATACAGCCGCCGCTGCTGGGCGCTGTTGAGCTCGCTTCGGTACCGTGTCTCCGTAGCCTCTGGTCCAATGTCTCGCATAGCTCCTCCAAGTTTTTGACCTTCGAGGAGTCATTTGCCTCTGTGAGCTGTTCCGGTGGACTCCAACACCGCGTGCAATTTCGTTATGCCTTCACCGGCTTCTTCCGGCGTTCATAAGCACTGACGCCTGCATAGCGCCCTTTGGATCCTAATTGGCGCTCGATTTCGAGCAGGCGATTGTACTTCGCAATGCGCTCGCCGCGGCAAACCGAGCCGGTTTTGATCTGGCCCATCCCGGCAGCAACAGCAAGGTCGGCAATGCTGCTGTCGTCCGTCTCTCCCGATCGGTGCGAGATCACCGCGCCATATCCGTTTTCCCTGGCCATCTCTATGCACTCAAGTGTTTCGGTCACCGTGCCAATCTGGTTCAACTTGATGAGAATGGCATTCGCAATGCCGTCTTTGATCCCTTGCCGGAATAGCACTGGATTTGTAACAAAGTTGTCGTCCCCGACAAGCTGAATCCGGCTGCCCAATTCGCGGGTCATCTGCTTCCAGCCGTCACTATCGTCTTCGGCCACGCCGTCTTCGATCGACCATATCTCCGGATATTTCTGAAGCCAACTCTTCCACAATGCGACCATTTCTGCGGGAGTTTTCTTGCTTTTGTCCGACTTCGCAAAGACATAGTTGCCCTCGTCGAAAAACTCGCTGGCGGCGGGATCAAGCATGATGACGATGTCTTTGCCAGGCTTGTAACCTGCCTTCTGGATCGCTTCGAGAATCAGTTCAATTGGCTCCTCATTCGATCTCAACTGCGGCGCGAATCCGCCTTCGTCGCCAACAGCCGTGCTGTAGCCTCGCTTCCGCAGCACCGCCTGCAACGAATGGAATGTTTCTGCTGCTGCCCGCAGAGCTTCGCTGAATGAAGGCGCGCCCACCGGCGAGATCATGAACTCCTGAAAATCAACGTTGCTGTCGGCGTGCTTGCCGCCATTCAGCACATTGAGGCCCGGCGTGGGCAGAAGATTGGCTGGCGCGTCGACCAACGCCGCATAGAGCGGCAGAGCGCGATCCCTAGCCGAGGCAAGTGCGGCGCTAAGCGAAACTCCCAGAATCGCATTGGCGCCCAGGCGTTCCTTGTTCGGCGTCCCATCCAGTTCACAAAGCCTTCGGTCCAGGCCTTTCTGGTCGTTGGCATCGAACCCTCGAACCGCATTCTGGATTTCGCCTTCAACATGGCTCTTTGCTTTAAGAACGCCCTTGCCGCCGTAACGTGACTTGTCGCCGTCACGAAGCTCGACAGCTTCGCGCTTTCCCGTAGATGCACCCGACGGGACCTTGGCGGTAGCTGCAACTCCGTTGGCTAGGATTACCGTGACAGCGAGCGTGGGATTTCCGCGCGAATCGAGGATCTCAAGTGCTTTGAGTTTGGCAATCTCCGACATGCACGTACACTTTCCCGGCTACAAAAGCCGCTGAAGTTGAAAGACTCGAAGAAGAAATTGGACTGAGGCGGGGCACATAGGTGTGCTGTCGCGACCCCTCCGGAAGAAGAACCAATGAGGTTGCGTAAATCGGAAGAAAAATGGAGGCTGTTACACGACGCGACACTAACGCCGCGCACAATGCCACAACCGCCGCGAACCCGAAACACAAAAGAGAAAGAAGCCATGCGCTTGCCATGGAATCTCACTTTCGATTGTGATTGGGAATCTAGCCACAGACATGACCCCGCAACAGGATTCCCTGTCAGGAGTCATCATCTGTCCGGCCACGCAACTGGAGGGACAGCGGTTAAGGGTGAACTCCGTCACCACAAGATTGGTTGTAGTACACACCAAACAAACCACTTTGTCAAGAACCAGTGCACAAAGGAAGATATGGCGAGACAAGCTCTCATTTCGAATCGCCCGTGGATGTGAGGTGATCTCCTGGATTCGTCCGAATTGGAAAACGATTTGGACGAAGGAAAGAGATCACCTCAAAAACCTGTCGAAGACTACCACTGCGCTTGGTACAAAAACTCCGGTCCCCTCAATCAGCCGAACAGTGTGCTTCAATCCGCTCAACACACGAGCCCAGTGGTGAGCACTTCCGCTGGCTTCGATGCCCACCACACACTGCTCCAGCTCAGAAAAAAAGCGCACCATCTCGTTGCGTTTAAGCTTCCGCCGAAGCACTACACAACCAGCCTTGTCGGCCCCGTGCATCTGAAATACCTGCTTTGCAATGTTCCAGCCCTATCGCGGCTACTGACTTCATGCCACGTCCTCCTCGTGGCGAGCTCAGCAACTCACTTACAGGAGGCGAGTCCATCCCATTAGATCAGTAGCGGCAGGAACACAGAAGCCCGGCAGCTAACTTTGCGAGAAGCCTCAGGTGGTATCGCGTGGCTCCATTTTCATATCGGAGCGGTCGTCGAAATCAATGTCTCAGTTGCCTAATTGAGGGGAAGTTCGGAGTTTTGGCGGGCATAACTTCAATTAACACACTTTGGGTCTAGGAGCTGCTTAGTCTGTCAACACGCACGAAGCCGTGCAGCCGCAATTCGCGCGGAGACACGTGCAGCCTCTTCACTGTTGAAAACTGAGCTTCGGGCGTGTAGCCATCACCTGATTTCTTTCTACTTCTCCACCTGCCGCGAGTCAGATACCGATCAATCCAATCTTGAAAGGTCGACAATGGTCCCCATCCTTCATAGATCGCTCGGCGACCGCCGACTGTGACCAACAATATTCTCACTGTGGGATTGAGTTCTGACCCCAGATTGGACATTCGAATAACATGGACGCGACATATCAGCTCATCTGCCAAGGTCTCTACAAGCGCCACCTTTGGTTTCTGCTTCTTCGCATTTCTGCGGTCGCGTTTTTTATTCGGCAACATGGATTACAAATGTCATCCTTTCGTGGCCGTGGCCACAATAGCGCGAACACTCTCCAACAAAATCGCCGGTTCGGTGGGGTGTAATCACCACCGTCTTTGGTTTGCCTGGAATAATATCCAAATCGGAGAAGAATCCGTCTATGGATATCCCGTGTGCGACATCATCCGCAACAAAGACAAGCCTGGTCGGCTTTTCGATTGTGAGCGTAATCTCTGCGGGCGCAAATTTGTAACGCCTTGCATGAATTGTGATAACAGGTATCTTCTTTTCCGCATATCCGTAAATGGCTGACAACGCGATTAAAGCTAAAGCCATGATCGGCGCATAAAGGTAAAGCAGCTTAAATGGCTTTCGTCCGCGGCAACCCCTGGCTTCCGATTTTTTGCCCGATACTTTCACTGGTCCGACACTCTCCATTGCATCGCTAAAACAAGTTTCCCGCCACCTGCTCCGCCATCATAGTTGCCATGTCATCAAGCGACTTCGTTAATTCAACTGAACTGCGATGAGTCTTAACAGCCACATTGATAACAAATACTTCGTTACGTACGCGCCCAATCACCTGTTCTCCGCGCAAGGAACGCCTATCGGCTGCGCACATTACTGCTTCATTGCCAAGGCCTCGAAGCGCAGTCGTTTTTGACGTGCATTCGGCCTCTTTCATTTCCATATCCTTGCTGCCGTTCTCGGTTTCCTGGACGATGACCCACAGCTCGTATGCGACCCCATCATCCTGATAGTGAAACCGGCATTCGTTTTTGGAAACCGCAATTTGGTCAGCAGGAACGGGGGTGCCGCTCGGAGCGTCCACTGCCGTAACCGCGTTGATCCACGGACACACCGCCTGCGCCCGGCAAAGAGCCGGAGACAACGATGTTCCCAATAGCATCCAGTAGACAAGCTTCATCTAATAATTTCCTCCGTCGCCCATGCTCATGGCAGCGTGGGGCGGATTGGGAAGATCGGTATGCACATGCCAGGGGACGCTTTCGTCGGATACTTCCGGGTGTGCGCGCAGATATTTCAGTGCCTCAACGCGAGCGTCGGAGTTGATCTTCTCGGTGATGAACAGCGCCTGCTGCTCCTCAGCTTCCTTTGTCCGGCCCATCCGGTGATACAGGATCGAAAGGTTATAGTGCGCGGCCAAATCGTCCGGGTCGATGTCCTGCAACGCTTCAAACTGCTGTGTTGCGTGTTCATAGTCTCCCTGCCGGTAGTAAGCAATGCCCAACTCACGCCGCGCGTCGCGCGACTGCGGATACTGCTGCACTACTTCCTGCAAATCGGCCAGCTCTGCGCCGATGTTGCTGGCGCGCCGTTCCAGCAACGCGGCGTAGTACAGCGCGCGCGCGTTGTCCGGGTTCATTCCCAGCGCCTTGTCGATGTTCATTCGCGCCGAGCCGTATTTTTCCCATTGAATCTCGGTTAGAGCGATGTTTGTGTATGCGTCCGCGTAGTCCGGCCTGAGTCTGACGACCTGGCTGAACGCGCTGACAGCATCCGCGTATTGGATCTCATCCAAATACGCGATGCCGAGATTATTCCAGCGCATCCAATCCGGATTGTCCTGCGGATCGGGTGGAGCGGGCTGGTTGTCTCCAATGTTGATCGCTCGGCTGCGCGAGGCAATCTCCACCACCGGATAAGCGGGATGGTCCTTACCCAGTACATTGTTGATATAGCTTTGTCGGTAATGCCGGTAATTCACCCGCGCGGTGATGGTGATGAAGCCTTTGGCGTCCGCCGGGACGCGGAAACGGTAGCGAACTAGCGTCGACCGCCCTGACTGAATGGTGTTGTCATAGGCGGCCGCGTGAATTGTCTGGACCTGGTGGTTATCGACAAACTCGCCGTCTTTAGTCACCGGCCGCGTGATAAAACTGTGCGCGCGCGCATCCAGCATTCCGTCCGGCTTCAGGAATCCGCTGTGATAAATCTCCCTGCCGCCCGCGTCCTTCACAATGAACTCCATCCACGCCTGGTAGAGGTCGCGGACCTCAGGAATGAAAGAATGCCCGATGTTCTTGTTCTGGATCACTACATAAACGTCGAGAATGTCGTTTGGGTCGATGCGGAAAATCACGGAACCGAGCGGCCCGATCACCTTGTCCTCATTGGCCTTCTTGATCCCGAAGATATCCACGTTCAGGTAGTCTCCGGCCTGGAGAAACTTGACCGTCTTCTCGAGTTGTTCGTCGAAGCCGTAGTAAAAGGGCACGCCCGTATTCCCAGCGGCCCAACTGTGCGACGCAAACGTGCCGTTCTTCGCGCCGTAGTCGGGCAGCGCATTAGGAGCGCGCTTCATGTGGCAGTTCTGACAGGTCTTGAAGTCACCCGTGTAAAAGGTCAGCGGGTTCTGGTGCGAGAACTTTGAGTTCTGCCATTCGTCGTACGCCGAGAACGCACTGATGAACTTGAAATCGTTCAGATGCTCCGGCAGATTGGCCTTGTGGCACGCGGAGCAAAACTGAGGCGTGCGGTAAAAAGGCTGCATCACAGCGCGTGCGTGGCGGTCGGTGTGCATCAGGATTTCGCTGTAGGGTACCTCGCCCGGAATGCGGTTTCCATTTTCATCGACCATCACCGACGGAACGCCCATGATATAGCTGGCGTTCCCTTTGGTGGATTTCAAGCCCTGAATGGAGTGGCAGACCATGCAGGTCACGCCGTTGTCGTCGAACTTCCGGTTCACCAGCGAGTTCTCGGTGAGCGCACCCGAAAGCAGCCCGATGGGATTATGACAGCTATCGCAGTGGCGCGAGAATTCGATGCCCTCGGTGTTGTTGAGCAGATTCACACTGGTTCGGTAAAACGGCTCGCGGAAGGAGTTCGAGTGCAGCGCCTGGCGCCACTGGTGATATGCCTCCTGATGGCAGTGGGCGCAATAGGTGGCATCGGGAAAAGCTCCAGGCTGGATGAAGCCTCCTCCCTGCACCTCGGCATTGCTGGGATCAAAGGGAATCTCCTTGCCAAATCGAAAATTGTAGGTGGACGCGATCTTTTCCGAGTACGCCTGCCGCTGGCTCTGCAGGTCCTGGCTCTGTTTTTTCTCGTTTAGTTGTTCCTGGCTTTCCTTGTACTGGTCCTGCTGGTACTTATTCTGCTGATTCTGGCTCCAGCCGGTCTCGGGAGTCAACAGAAGTGCAAACAGTCCGGTTGCAAATGCAGCCTCAGCCAATATTGTCCATGCTCGATTCCACCTCATAAGCAATGCAATCTCCTCAGTTACCTGCGAGATGCTCACTGCGCTTGGCCGCGGCGTCTTTTGCGATCTGGTTATACACACTCGGAACGACGCCCTTGCCTTCCTCGACCATGAAGATGCGATCGACGCTGGGCAATTTGACATGCTCTACCGGACCGTTGGGCCAGTGGATTTCGACATCATTAACGACAGTCGCTTGTCCCAGACCGAAGTGAAGGCGCTGATCGTTAGATGACTCATAGCTGCCACCGCTCATGACGTCGCCACGCTGGCGCATGCCGTCAGCGGTCACATAAACGGTCGCTCCAATCGCATCTCGGGGACTTTTGGCGTTGCCGACAAGTTGCAATTCGACCCAGTGATTGTGATCTGGGCTTACATTCAAGAGCAGGACCGGCGTATGGTCAATACAGTTGATCACCACGTCGATCTTGCCGTTATTGAATAAATCCCCGAATGCCGCTCCACGTGCTGGAATCACATCAGCCAACCCCGTTCCTTCTACGGGCGGAATAAGTTTGAATTTCTTGCCGTGGTCAATGTTGTGAAAGAGCAGAGGTCGCTCGGCAAATGAGGTGCCCCAGTTATGCTGGTCGACTTGTGGATAGACATGGCCGTTCGCCAAAAAGATGTCCTTCCACCCATCATTGTCGTAATCAATAAACTCGGCGGCCCAGGTAAGAAACGGATATGTGGGTTCTGCCATGCCCATCTGTGGCGCTATTTCCTGGAAGTTGCCGTTGCCAACATTTTCGAAGAGCGGTTTGTAATCGTCGGAGAATGTTCCGGTATAAAGATCGACTAGCCCATTATTCTTGTAGTCGCCAACTGCCAGCCCCATATTGGCAGTTTCACGAGCGTCCTGATTCAAAGCAAAACCCGAATAAAAACTCGCGTCCTCAAATGTTCCATCGCCTTTGTTGAGGTAGAGATAGCTTGGGGTCGAATCGTCGGCCACCACAAGGTCCACCTTTCCGTCGTTGTTCACATCCACAAAAGTCGAGGAGAAACCATAGTTGTGAACTTTGTCATTCACTCCTGCCTCTACGCTTACATCCGTGAATGTTCCGTCGCCGTTGTTGTGGAAAAGGTGATCGGGCTCTCCCGGCAGGCCACGCGGACCGCACATCACATGTGCACCGCGAAAGACGCAAAATCCATTGGCGGCCTCTTTCGAATCAGATGAAGGTACGTCCTTGAAGTCCCAGTGAATATAACCGGGAACAAACAGGTCAAGCAGGCCGTCTCCGTCATAGTCACCAAAACTCGGCCCTGTGGACCAGTTGCCCAGTGTTACGCCTGCTGTTTCGGCGACGTCGGTGAATGTACCGTCATGATTGTTGTGATAAAGACGGTTTTTGCCATAGTTGGTGACATACAAGTCGGGCCAGCCATCGTTGTCGTAATCGCCAACTGCACAGCCAAAGCCCCACCGATCATTCGTCACGCCTGCGATGTTGGCGACGTTCGTGAATGTACCATCGTGATTGTTGTGAAAGAGCGCAGCGTGCGGTGGCTCGGCTTTTCCGTTAAGCGCATCGTAGGTCGAGCCATTCACGAGGTAGATATCGAGCCAGCCGTCATGGTCATAGTCAAGTAGGCACACACCGGAGCCAGTGGTTTCGAGAATATATGGCTTCTGCGGTGTTCCCATCTTGTGGGTCCAGGCGGTCAATCCAGCTTTTTCGGAGATGTCCTTGAAGATAATCGGGCCATTTTTGACGAATCCGCCGGCAGTGATTGGACGCATCTCAGAATCGAGCACGGGGGCAAAAACTCCGGCGGTGGCGGAGCCACCCTGCGGTGTTTGCGATGACCCTTGTCCTTGTTCGTATGGTTGTATGGTTTGCTGCACAGACTGAGCCAGACCTATCGGTGCGATCACAAAAATGATGCTTACAAGCAGGTGAATACGCGAAGCCTTAGGGACAATGCCGGCCAACATGCCTAACATACCTCATAGCCAAAGAGTCAGATTCGACAAACAAGCAACGGATGTGTTGTTGAAAAAACGGTTACCTTCCGGTCGGGGTGCTTTTTGCGTAGAAGCAGGAGACGCGACAGAATCATGCAAATTCTCGATTGGAGATTAGTCATGGATGAAACTGCATCCTGGTCAAAGATCGCGTCCGACAGTATTCGATTGCGAATTAAATTATTCATGAGTGCACATTCCATGTCTTCCTCCAATTGGAGGACATACTATGGATTGACAACCATACGCAACCTTTGGGTGAGATGATCAGCGCTGGGATTCCCGGATCCACGCACGCTCGAGCCAAGAAGTCATCGATGCCGCGCACGACACTCTGCGGAACCTCGGATTCGACGCGCTCTACATCGTCAATCTCGGCATCGGCGGCTCAGCGGGCCGGAGGACGATCCTTTCGAAGAGCCGTTCACGGTACTTGCCGAACTCAAGAACCCGGGACTCATCCGGCACATTGGCTTCAGCATTGTCTCCGCAAAACAGCTGGCCTAGGCGCAGCGTATCACCGACATCGTGTCAGAACTTCTACAACGTTGTCCAGCAGGCCGACGACTATTTTGTCGCGAGCCCCAATACACCTTCTTTTGTGTATGAAAAAGTCCTGGCCAGGGCGAACGACCAGATCCACGATTGAAGACTGCGATGGCCTTCGAACCATCCTGGAGCGGCCTCATCCACAGTTCCAGCGGGCCCTCATCCCGCACTCGGTCTCCCTGTTTTCCCAGCGCGTCCTGATCCTATGCTTCTCTCTCTTCCGGGAATCATCTCAGGTCGGGTTTGCGCGCCTGATCACCGACCACGTGACCTACGCCTATCTGTGCGATGTTTACGTTCTCGAAGATTTGCGGGGACTGGGCCTGGGATCCTGGCTGATACGGTGCATGCTTGATCATCCTGACATTCGTTCGATCCGACGTGTCTCGTTGATCACGCACGATGCCCAGGACTTTTACCTTGACTTGGGATTTGAATTCCCACCCCACCCTGATCGCTATTTGGAGCTGCTCCTCGTTTCCGCTAATCCATAGCAGAAGAGTGTGGTGCGATTCTCAAAAGCAGCGGTGCTAATTGGAAGCGGCATAGTCACGCTCCTTTGTCACCAACCACTCTACTGTCGCCAGCC
Organism: Acidobacteriaceae bacterium; assembly: GCA_030049955.1. Next base: position 377 of record JASIJX010000335.1, on the reverse strand, counting down.
ACCTTACGGCGCCATTGAAGTCGTCGACCGGGAGCGTTTCGCGGAATGTGGACGTTATCGCCTGTCACATTCTCCACGGCAGTACACCGCGATCCTCGGTTAATGCCGAAACAAAATGAAAACCTTCGTTCCGCCAGCTCTCGTTTTTCGACGCTGTATACGCCTTGGACAGCGGGAGGCGTCATTAACAATTCCAATCAGCTGCAGGCAACCACACGTTGCCTCTCAGACATGACAAAGGCCGGGTTTCCCCGGCCTCTAAGCTGCCTTTAAGCAACTGATTCTAAAGGTTCATGAATTTTCCACTTAACTTTCTGGTGCGGAAGGCGGGACTTGAACCCGCAAGCCTTTTGGGCGCCAGCTCCTAAGGCTGGTGT
>JASIJX010000334.1 GCA_030049955.1 Acidobacteriaceae bacterium | reverse complement strand
AGGTCCTTGTTGTCGACGTCAATTTCGGTTTCCATGGTGCGGGTTTCGTAGCTCACATCGCGCGTAAAACGCACCACTTTGCCATTGAAGGAGCGACCCACAGCATCCACTCGTACGCTCACCTGGTCGCCATCCTTGATGTACTTCACGTCGTCCTCGGGAACAGGCACGCGCAATCTGAGTATCTGGCTTTGCGCAAGGCGCACGATGGGAAGATCGGCGGTGTTGGAGGTCGTGCCTCCCTGGATGAGCGCGCCGGTATCGGCGTAGCGCCATGTCACCACGCCATCAAGCGGCGCAACGACGTTCGTGTAGTTCTCGAGCGCCTGTACGCGTTCGTAGTCGGCGCGGGCCGCTTCGGCATGCTGCTGGGCGGCGGCCATTGCGGCTTTGGCCGCATCCACCTGCGCCTGCGAGGAAAGATCCTGCGCCTGTGCATTGTCAAGCTCCTGCTGGGCGATCAGGCCTGGGCGCGTGGCAGCGGCCTGCTTCAAGCGCTCGCTCTCGGCGTGGAGCGCGTAATTGAGAGCCTCAGAGCGCTTAATTTCGTGCTGGGCGCGGCTGATCTCCTCCTGGCTCTGTTTCAGCTCGAATTGGGTTTGTTCCACCTGCGCCTGGAGTTCGGGGACTTCGAGAACCGCCAGCGTCTGCCCCTTGTGCACAATGTCGCCAATATCAACGTTGATCTTCTTCATGTAGCCACTGACCTTGGGGTGGACGTCCACTACCTGGTAGGGCTGGAATTGACCGGCCAGCGTGAGCACATGCGTGATATCGCCGCGCTGCGCCGCTGCCACACGCGCTGCGGGGACTGTTGCGGCAATGGCCGTCGAGTTCCCGCTACTGTGACAGCCGCTTATGCCGCAGGCAGCCGCCAAGGCCGCTGCGAGGGCCGCTGGAAAACCAACGTGCTTATGCATACTGTTCGAGTCTCCTGTGGAGTGCCTATATGGGTGACATTATCTTCCGGGTAACAACAATGCCGTAGCTGCTTACCAAACGTATTAACCCAATTCGCGGCAAGGGCGACGAAGGAGGCCGACATCAGCGCGTCTTTAGTCATTGCGCGCAGAAAGAAGCCAGACCAAACCCCGAGCGAACCAACACGACGACACTGGATCGCCTGAGCTACGCGGGAATTTTCCGTGCGAATAATTGCCGATTACTGGCGGCGGCAGAAATACACCACTGTGCGACCTCCGGCCCGGAAGCGAACCTGTGCTGCGAAAAATCGCGCAAACCAAGTCTTCCAGCACCGGAGATGCAGTGAGTGCAGGTTAAATAGCCGGAGGAGGACGGAAGAATGCGGGGGGAGAAAAAAACGGGGCGGTAGAGAGGCGGACGCGGGCAAGAACACCAGCGTGTCCTGGAAGATTGTCCCCGAAGACAGGCAGGGCAAGTAGCAAAGCAAGAAAAGCGACCGCAAATTGAGGGTGAAGCGGGTCGGGCGCAGGAATACCGTGGTGAACTAGGCGGGGGGTATCAATCGGCAGAGCTTTAGCGGAGCGCACTGCCGTGCCAGGACCAGCGACGGGGCCGTACCAAGCCGTCTTTGCCTCCAGGGCAAAGGCAATTGCCAGCACACACAGCACTACCACCATCAGGCGATGGGGTCGCGCGGTTAATTTCTGGCGAATGCAAAACATACAGGGAGTCTAGCATGCCGCGGTCCGACGGCAACATCGAGTTCCCACAAAAGGACCACGGCCAGCCAGGCTCTTGTATGACGCCGCGAAAAGGAAAACGTCAGCGGCGGTCCGCCTCCGGATCAGGTACAAAGCCAGCTTCCAGAATTGACGCCTGCAACGTCCGCCATTGTGGCGCGCAAGGTCACGGCGCGCCGCACCTCGGATCCGCCCGTCGTTGTGCGGGCGCGCACCACCCCCCAAGCGACCGATCACGCTTGAGCGGTTCTGTTGGACCGAGGCAAAAAAGCGCGTCGAGGATCCAACCGGATCTCAATCGGCAGAGGTGGGGAGGTAAAACCGGTCGGTTCAGACCTGTGCGCGGCTGCGCATCCGCACGCCGCCACCGCCGCTACCCTTGCGGGCAACGTAGCAATCCCGACAGAAGACGGGCCGATCGCCGCGAGGCTCAAAGGGAACGGTTGTGGGCTGGCCGCATCCAGAGCAGATCACCGGCGTTCCCTGCACGGACGAAGTGCGGTAGCCGGAGCCTCCCTGATCGTTCTTTTTTGCGATACGGCATGGTTTACAACGTTTGGGTGTCGAGTAACCGCGTTCCTGGAAGAACGCCTGATCGGCAGCGGTGAAGGTAAATTCCTGCCCGCAATCGCTGCATGTCAATTGCATGTCTCCGGCCATGGGTCTCCTTCTCGAAAGCATTGTATCGCTGTGCTGAAGGATTTCGTACAAGGATTCCCCTAGGTTTTATGAAACGTTGACTGCGCTGTGAAAACCCCAGAGATTGCCTGAAACTCCGTGAAGGCGCGGCAGAACATGTGTGCAGAGCGAAAGCAACCTGGTAAATCTAACAGTGCTTTGCGGCGATGCAGTTTGCGCCTCAGTCTCGATCTTTTCTCGCTTCGGGGCGGTGTGCGCCTGCAACGCGGTATCATGATCGCAATTCTCTCTAGAGGGCTCGCAGAAAATGCGCATTGTGTATGTGCTCACTTCGCTGGGCATTGGTGGCGCGGAGCGGCAGGCACTGGAGCTTGCCGCGCACATGGAGCGGCGAGGACACGAAGTGGCGCTCGTAGTGCTGCGCGAGGCAGTGGAACATCAGTGGGAAGAATGGCCGGCCACGGCGCACGCCGCACATTTGGGACTGCGCAAGCGGCCACTGAGCTTCGTTCGGGCGCTGGCGGATGCAAAGAGAATTGTGCTGCAGTTCCGGGCAGAGGTCGTGCATAGCCACAGCTTTCACGCGAATGTTTTTGCTCGCATGGTGAAGATGCGGCTGCACGCGCTCCCTTATGGACCGGCACTGGTCTGCACCGTACACAACGTACATGAGGGCGGATGGCATCGCATGCTCGCTTACCGCCTTACGGACAGGGTCTGCGCGCTGACCACTGCGGTGAGTGCGGCGGCCGCGGAGCGGTTCGTTCGCCTTCGAGCGATTCCTGCGCACAAATGCGCCGTGGTCGTTAACGGCGTTGACGTCGGCGAACTGGCTCCAGATTCAGAACGCCGAGTACGTACGCGTGCAGCAATGGACGCCGGCAGCGAATTTGTGTGGTTGGCTGCGGGGCGGATTGCGCCCGCCAAGGATTACCCGAACCTGCTGCGCGCCTTTGCGCGGGTGCAT
>JASIJX010000036.1 GCA_030049955.1 Acidobacteriaceae bacterium | reverse complement strand
GCCGCTTCCATCGTCCGCAGTGAAAGCCTGCTCAAATACATCGTTAAGCTTCTCTACCAGTTCCGCAGCGGTACGAAAGTTGGCGCTCAGGCGCACAGGATCGAACCGCAGCGGCTCATCGCCGGCAGCTTCAAGGCCGTTGTCGCGCACGCGCGGAAAAAGCTCGGCATCTGCATCGCGGAAGAAATAGATGGACTGCATTGGGTCGCCCACGACAAAGCACGTGCGGCCCTCGCGGTCCGGCCATGCCGCAATCAACGTGTTGAGCAACTGATGCTGCCTGCGGCTCGTATCCTGGAACTCGTCGACGAGCAGATGGCGAATGCCGTCGGCTATAGATAGCGCCGCTTCGCTAGGCGCGCCCTCTTCGGCCCTGAGCACCTGGGCTGCAATTTGCGCCACCTCAATGTAGTCCGTCGCAGCCGCCTCGGCAAAAACCACTTTCAGTTCTGCCGCGGCGCGGCGCAGGAGTACAAAACAGGCGCGGACGATCTCCCAGTCTTCGTCGGCGTAACGCGCTGGCGGCAGATCGGCGGCCGAAGCGAGCGCCTTTTGAAGTCCCGGCGCGGCGCGAAGATCGGCAATCAGCAATCCAAAGCGCTTCTTGGCGACGCGGCCCGCATCCGTTGCCGGAAAACCGTTCGTTGTATTCAAGCCCTTTTCCGAGCGCCATTCCTGCTTTTGCGTTTGCAGGAAATTCGCCAGGCATGCGCACGCCTGGCGCGCCTCTTCAAGCTGTTCAACGGTATCGAATGGCGCAACAGGAAACTCAGCCATCTCCGCCAGCTCGCCGTGAAGCGCGCGGGCAGTCTGCTCACACGCGAACCGCGCCAGCTCCAGCGCTTCGGCGCGGGCATGCGGCACGCAATCCAACAACTCGCTCAACTCTAAAAGTTGCTTGCGCACGGCACGCGCAAACGGCTGCTCCAGCCGCGCGCGAAGCGCTTCCCAGCCAGGCTCTCGATCGAAAACAAAATCATGCATCCAGCGGTCGCGCTGCTCCAACATCTCTACGAGCAGGTCTTCCATTTCGCGCCAGCCGTTGTCGCGCCACAGCAGCAGAGACTCGATGGCCTGTTGCAGCTCGGGATCGGTCGTGTCGACCGCTCGATCTATCTGCTCGAGCGTTCGCCGCGCCGCGCGCCGGTAGAGCTGCTTTGGGTCTTCAAAGATGTCGAGCGCACCGCCAAGGCCGGAGAGCAGCGGCTGTTGGACAGCGATCTCGCGGCAGAAGGCGTCAATGGTTGTGATGCGGAGTTGCACGGGCAGCTCAACCAGGTTCCAGCCGCGCGCACCTGAACGCTCAAGAGCGCGCACCGCCAGCGCTTCCATGGAAAGCTCACCATCCGCACCAGAACTCTCATCCGTGCCAACAGCTCGCACAGCTCTCTCCAGCTCGGCAATGATGCGGTGACGCATCTCCGCTGCCGCAGCTTTCGTAAAAGTAATGGCAACAATCTCGCCGGGGTCGTCTACCTCACCGAGCAGGCGCAAGAACCGCCGCGTTAGCAGATCGGTTTTCCCGGAACCCGCCGGCGCCTGCACCAGCACGCAGCGGCTCGCGTCGAGTGCGCGCTCGCGCGCAGCCTGATCTGGAGGCAGGATTCGCAAAGCCGTGCTATTCATCGCCGGCCTCCTCGATCTCAGCGTCGGCTCCAGAATCATCTACGATTGGCCGGTTCTCCTCGATCCGGCACACTGCGTGCAGGTCACATCGCTCGCAAGTCTTTAGATCACGCGGATCGACTTCCGCACAGCCGGCGACAAAATCGCTCGCCATCTTCTCAATGTATTGATGCCAGTCATCCATCTCCTTTGCCGTGAGTTTTCTTTTTACCAGCCCCTTAGTTGGGCGAAGATCGGCGAGCAATGTTGCCTTCGCATCGCCAACGCGGCCATCGAAACACATCTTGCCTGCGCGCACCTTCGCAAACACCAGTCCTCCCACCTGACCGGCTGTTTCGTCCTCACTTGCGTTGCCGGATTCCTGCTGCAATTCGGTCCGAAGCTGCTCATCCAGCCCAAAACCTGCGTACAGTGGCAACTGCACATCGTCCGGGCGCGGCATCTCCCAAGCCTTCGGCGATACGTCACCGGTCTTGTAGTCAATCACCAGCAGCGAGCCGTCACTCAATCGGTCGATGCGGTCGAGGCGCAGCTTGAGCGTAAGCCCGGCGATGGATCGCGTCACATCCAGCTCGGTTCGCGCCACGTCGAACGGAACGCGCGCACATTCAAACTCCAGCCATTCGGTTACCAGCGCAGTTAGACGCATCTCTTCGAGCTCGAGATACCGCTGTGGCGCCTGCTCGCGCACACCAGCAGGCAATTGCTCGCGCAGCACGTGGCCAACGTGCTCCGCCACAAAGCCGCGCAAATCGGTCTTCGCCGCAAGCTCAGCATGCGTGCGAATCCCTGCCGGCGCCCCAGCCCATACAGAGTGCAGAACTTCGTGCAGCAGCTTTCCGCGAACCGCGGGCGTAAGCCCAACCTGCGCAGGTTCCCATCCTTGCGCGTTCAGGCGCGCCGTCGCGAAAGCTTTAAACGGGCATTGCGACTGGAAAGTAAGAACGGATGAGCCACCGCCCGTGCCCGCGGCAGCCAGCGGAATCTGACTGGAGTCCTCAAAGGCCGTAGCAACCGGCTCGGCGGCCTGTGGGCCCGCGAATTCTGCAGGCAAAGGCTGCGAACGGCCCGCGCACTGCGTTGCAAGCCGCGAAGGGCGCATCTCCACGCCTTCGGCCTGCCGCGCATAGCTGAAGCGCACCTCGGGCGCGGAGGCAAGCAGGCGCTGCGTCGCAGCGCGCGCAACCTCCCAGTCAAGCTGGGCCGAACTGTGCGGCATTTCATACCGGCTCTGCACGTCGAACGGAATCAGCGGATGCATCGAGCCGGCAGACGGCCACGCGTCCTCATTTGCGCCCAGAAACCACACCGCATCGGCCGTGAGCCCCGCCGACTCTGCGGGCCCGGCAATCTGAATCGGCGCGTCGTGCGACTCGGGCGCAAACAGCGTCTCGTCCAGCGCGCGGCCAAGTGTTTTCAGGAACTCATCCCAGCTCATGCGCCGCTCATCGAAGCCGAGCGAAGCGCAATCTTCGAGCGTCTGCTGGAAGCGCTGCAGCACCTGGAACTCCGCGCTGCTGAGCGGCCGCCGGGAACCCTCTGGGTACGGCCAGCCCGTCATCTCGAGCAACTGCGGCACCAGCTCTGCCCATGCCAGCGGGCTTTGCGGACGTCGATTAAACTCCTCGAGCCGCCCTCTGGCCTGCCGCATGCGTCCAACCCACGCCGCAGGAAGGCTCACGCCCACACGCTGCGCCACAAGGGATTCCAGACTCCAGCGCGTCCGCTCCAGCCCGCGCCGGCGCAGCGCCCGCATAAAGCCGGTGAGCGCATAACTCTCCGCGTCACTCCCGGCTGTTTGCCCGCTCGCAAGCAGCCAGTCGACTTCATGCTCCTCGAGCGGATCTTCGATCGGCTGGGCGAGCCAGCGCAGCACAAGGCGTGCGCCGCGCGCCAGCGCCATCTGCCCAAGCGGCACGCCAAGCGAGAATTCAAAATCCTCCGCCCCATTCGATCGCAGAAATGCGCGCTCGATCTCGCCGCGCCGCTCGGAAATATCTTGTGAAACTACGAGGAGCCTCGCATGGGAGTTCTCGTCGAGCATCCTGCGGCACCATGCGGCGCAGGATGCCAATTCTGTCTGCTCATCGACGGCCTCAAAAAAGCTCACTTCACGCGCTGCCGGGCCTGCTGAAGCCTCAGTCCATCGTCCCCATGCATCGAATACTTGCGTTTGCACCGGCATACGGCGATCGAAGCCAGCGAGCAGCAGCAACGGCCGCGCTTCCTCATGCGGCAATGCTGAACGCAGTTCCTGCGGCAGCCGCGCCGCGCTCATCAGCCCTCTCTCGCGGCAGGCGGTATCAAACTCGCTCAACCAGCTGCTGAATGCCGCGGCATCGGCCTGCCATCCGGCACGCGCGCTTTCATTAAGAAGCTGCGGCGCGTAAGCGCATAAGCGCGCGTGCGCTTCCATGGCCATGGCCGCCATGCGATGACGGGGAGCTTCGAGCAGTGCCGTTCCTGCGCCGCTCGCACCCACAATCTCGGCCCACAGCGCCCGCTCCTGCAGTGCGTTCAAAATCAGCCGGTCATCTTGCCCGGCCCCTTGGCCAGCTTCGTCCCATGCTTCGCGAACGAAGCTTTGCCAGTGCCGAATCCGAGGAGCCGGCCACGCAGTCAGCCTGTCAGCCCGCCGTGCCCGATGAAAAGCCGCCGTCAGAGCCCTTGCCGCGCGCTCGCTGGCCGTTACCACAAGTCCACCTGCGCGCAGACAGTCGTCCACCTGTGCCGCCGGCCCCTCAAAATGCTCCATTCCAGCGTTATACGCTCTCCGGTGCGCGCGTGTCTCAGCTCCGATTTCGTCATGGTTGCTCAACACCTTGCCCGGCACTCGCCACAGGCTTCCGCACCAATGGTCAGTCCACCAGATGTACACTGGATGCAGATGCGGACATTCTTGGCCAGCACACTTGTTGCAGTTGTCATGCTTGCCGGCTGCCACTCGGCGCCGACACCTGAAGCACAGTCCTCAGCCGCAAATTTCAAGGTCTATCATCTGCGCGGAAAGGTCGTCTCCACCAACCCCGCAACGGGCGAGGCGATGATCAGCGGAGACGCCATCCCCGGCTATATGGACGCGATGACCATGCCGTACAAGTTGAAAGACCCCGGCATCCTGAGCGAGTTGCACCCGGGCGATACCATCACCGCCGATGTTCTCGTTTCTGACGGCGCGGAAGACATCGTTCTGCTCGATCATATTGTGGTGATCGCGCAAGGCAAGCCCGACTACAAGCCAACGATCCTCTATCATGTGCCCGCGCCGGGCGACTCGGTGCCGAACTTTGCGCTACGCAACCAGGACGGCCGCGAAATTCATCTCGACCAGTTTCGCGGTAAAGCGCTGCTAATCACCTTCATTTACACGCGCTGCCCGCTGCCGAACTTCTGTCCGCTGGTGACTCACAACTTCGCCGTCATCCATCGCGAATTGTCGGCCGATCCATCGCTCTACGCGAAAACCCAACTGCTCTGCATCAGCTTCGATCCCAAGAATGACACGCCTGCACGCCTGCGCGCCTACGGAGCGCAATACCTGGGCAGTGACAGCAGTCAAGCTTTCTCGCACTGGGAGTTTGCTACAACCTCCGAGCAAGAGCTTGAGAAGATGGCACTGTATTTCGATGTCGGCATTACCCGCGGCCCCGATGACTCCATCACTCACACACTGTCCACCACGCTCATCGGACCCGACGGAAAAGTCGCGCAATTCTACCCAGACAACGATTGGACGCCGCAGCAGGTGTTTGCCGACGTAATGCATCTGGAAGCAAGCGCAGGCTGAGGCGAGCGTCTGTTCGGCCTGCGTCCCCTGTTTGATTTGCATAAGAGCGCGTCTGCGCAAGGAGAGAAGACACGATGCAGTATGGACTGAATATTCGCCCTGAAAGCAAACTCGACGGCGAACTGGATCTGCTTGCCATGGGAGGCCTGGTGCACCGGCTCGATCCCGGTATTATTCCTTTCCGTAAGGCAACCGAGTGCCATATCCACGTCAGCGGAGGCGAATTCAATGTAGCGGCGAATCTCTCCGACTGCTTTCGCATGCGGACGGCCATCGTCACCGCGATGGTGAATTACCCCATCGGCGACCTCATCGCCGAGCGCGTGCGTGCCATGGGCGTAAAGCCCATCTATAAACATTTTGAGCACAACGGCGTCAACGGACCGAACATGGCCACCGTTTACAGCGATCGCGGCGCCGGCGTCCGTCCGCCGGTAGTCTTCTACAATCGCGCCAACGAAGCCGCCGCAATGCTCAAGCCCGGCGACTTCGACTGGAAAAAAATTTTCTCGGGCGGTGTGCGCTGGGTGCACTGCGGCGGTCTGTTTGCCGCGCTTTCAGCTTCCTCGGCTGCACTGGCCGCCGAAATGATGAAGGAGGCTAAGGCCGCCGGCGCCGTCACCTCCTTCGATCTGAACTTCCGTGAGAAGCTCTGGAAAATCTCCGGCGGCATCGACCATGCTGTCGAGACGATTGGCAAGATTGTTGAAAACGTCGATGTTCTGGTCGGCAACGAAGAAGATTTGCAGAAGGGGCTCGGGATTCCCGGTCCTGAGGTTGCGGCCAAGTCAAAGCTCGACCCCAGCGCCTTCTTCGACATGATCGACAAGGTGCGCAAGAAGCTGCCGAGCGCAAAGATTGTCGCTACCACTCTGCGCGAGGTACACTCCACCAACCGCCATAGCTGGAGTGCGGTGGCCTGGATCGACGGCAAAAGCTACACAGCGCCCACGGCCGAACTCGACGTGGTGGACCGCGTGGGCGGAGGCGATGGCTTTGCCGCTGGCTTCATTTACGGCCTGCTTTCTGGCGCAAAGCCCGAGGAAGCACTGAAGCTGGGCTGGGCCCATGGCGCGCTAATCACCACATTCCCGGGCGACACAACGATGTCTACCCTTGAGCAGGTCCGTGCCTTTGCCGAGGGCGGGTCGGCGCGTATCCAGAGATAAGCGAACCAGTGGTCGGTGATGCATGACATCAGTGATGAATGACCAGTGGATTGTCGCGGCGACAAGTCCCTGGCCGCTGATGATGCGTTACTGACCCATGTACACTGTCTCTCGGAGGCACCCGCATGGCAAAGTTAACGCTGGTCTTCGCAGTCCTTCTGGCGGTGCTGGGACTCGCCGGCTATCTCTATACAGGATCTCAACATCCTACCGCTCTCATTCCGCTATGGTGGGGCATTGCGCTGGGCATCTGCGGGTTTCTTGCGATCAGCCCCAGCCCGCGCCGCCGCTCGATCTTCATGCACATTGCCGTCACCCTCGGGGCTTTGGGCTTTATCGGCGCGCTCGTTGAAGCCCTCCGCGGCTACGGCGCTGCCCGCGCGGCCGGCCTCGCGCCCGATCACATTGCGCTCGCGGCAAAGCTCATCATGGCCGGCCTGTTGTTCATCTACGTCAACTTCTGCGTTCGGTCCTTTATCGCAGCGCGGCGAGCCAGAGAGCAGTAGCGAATGAGCACAATGCGCGGCGGCGGACTCGGGATGGGCATGCGCGCCGAGCGCATGCCACACGGCCGCAGCGCACGTGCAGGTCAAAGCGATCTGCCGAAGAAAAAACCGAGCTTGAAGAAGATCGGTCCTGAGATCTGGGCGCTCATCAGGCCGCGCAAGTGGCTCATCGCCGTCGGCCTGCTGCTCATGGCCATCAACCGCTTCGCTGGCCTGGTTCTTCCCTACACTTCCAAGCCGCTCCTTGATAAAGTCCTCTCTCCGCTCCACCCACACCCTGAACTGCTGCTGCGCTACATCCTGCTGGTCTTTGGCGCCATGGTGGTGCAGGCGATCACTTCCTACGCGCTTACGCAACTGCTCTCCGTTGCTGGCCAGCGCCTCATTGCGGATCTGCGCCGTCAGGTGCAGCACCACGTGGGCCTGCTTTCGGTCGCTTATTACGATGAGAATCGCACCGGCATGCTCGTCGCCCGCATCATGAGTGACGTGGAAGGAGTGCGCAACCTTGTCGGCACGGGCTTGGTCGAGTTTCTCGGCGGCTTGCTTACCGCCGCGCTGGCGTTCGTTTACCTGCTGCACCGCAGCGTCACGGTCACCATAACAGTATTCGCGGTTATTGGCACGTTCGCTCTCATTTTGCAGTACGGTTTCCGCATCATCCGCCCCATCTTTCGCGAGCGCGCGCGCATCAATGCCGAAGTCACCGGCCGTCTCACGGAATCGCTCGGCGGCGTTCGGGTCATCAAGGGCTACCACGCCGAGGAGCGCGAGCATACGGTCTTCTCTGGTGGCGTGGAGCGGCTTCTGCAGAACGTGATGCGATCGCTCACCATGACCAGTATGATGTCATCGGCTTCAACCACGGTGCTTGGCCTGGTTTCGGCGCTCGTCATGTGGCTCGGCGGCCACGCCGTGCTCAGCCGCTCCTGGACGGTGGGCGACTATTTCAGCTACAACATGTTTCTCGCCTTCATGATCGCGCCTCTCTTCCAGATCGTGAACATCGGCACGCAATTGACAGAGGCATTTGCCGGCTTGGATCGCACGCATGAGATCATGGCCGAGATTGAAGAAAATCAGGTTCCAGGCCGCACTGTCAAAATGCCGCCCATCGTCGGTACGGTTCGCTTTGATCAGGTAGAGTTCGAATATGAGCCAGAGAAGCCGGTCCTGCACGGCATCAGTTTTCGCGCCGACCCCGGCAGCGTTACAGCGCTGGTCGGCTCATCCGGCTCCGGCAAGTCGACGATCATCAGCCTGCTCTGCGCCTTCCACACGCCCACCAAAGGCCGCGTGCTGGTGGACGATATCGATCTCGCAATCGTGGACCTGCACACGTATCGCTCGGAACTTGGCGTAGTGCTGCAGGAGTCGTTTCTGTTCGATGGAACCATCCGCGAAAACATCATGTTTTCGCGCCCCGAGGCCAGCGAAGAACAGTTCCTGGCCGCCTGCCGCACGGCGCGTGTAGACGAGTTCGCCGAGCGCTTCCCCGAGAACTACGACACCATCGTCGGCGAGCGCGGCGTAAAGCTCTCGGGCGGCCAGCGTCAGCGGCTATCGATTGCCCGCGCTTTGCTCGCCCAGCCGCGCATTCTCATTCTGGACGAGGCGACCAGTTCGCTCGATTCCGAATCCGAAGCCATGATCCAGGCCGGCCTGCACCAGCTTATGCAGGGCCGCACCACATTTGTCATCGCGCACCGGCTTTCGACGATCCGCCGCGCCGACCAGATTCTCGTCATCGAGCAGGGCCGCGTCGTCGAACGCGGCAATCATGCCGAGCTGTTCGCCCTCGGTGGACGCTACTACGACCTTTACACGCGCCAGCATGGACTTGAATCGAATCTCTTTCTCGCTCCCGGCGAGGGCGATACCGTCCCCGTGGATGAAGGACCGGCCGAAGTCTGATGCGATAAAGTATCAGTGATCATGGAAAGTCTCTCAATTCCTAAAGATAATCGACGCTGGGATTGCCTGAGCCTGGGCGAAGTGATGCTGCGGCTCGATCCCGGAGAAGGCCGCATTCACACCGCACGCCAGTTCCAGGTGTGGGAGGGCGGCGGCGAATACAACGTGGCACGCGGCCTGCGCCGCTGCTTCAACCTGCGCTCCGGCATCGTAACGGCGCTTGCGGACAACCCCGTCGGCCGGCTGGTGGAGGATTTCATCCTGCAGGGTGGCGTGGACACGTCACTGCTCAAGTGGATGCCATACGACGGCGTGGGCCGCGAGGTGCGCAATGGGCTGAACTTTACCGAACGCGGCTTCGGTGCGCGCGCGGCAGTAGGCTGTTCGGACCGCGGCCACACAGCCATCAGCCAGGTAAAGCGCGGCGATTTTGATTGGGAATCAATCTTCGGCAACCAGAATGGCGCGAAGTGGTTCCACACCGGCGGCATCTTTGCGGCGCTTTCATCCTCCACAGCCGAAGTTGCAGTCGAAGCCATGGACGCTGCGCGCAAATACGGAACTCCCATCTCCTACGACCTGAACTTTCGCGATTCGCTGTGGAAGTCAATCGGCGGCAAAGCACGGGCGCAGGAGATGAACCGCGAGATTGTGCGCAAGGTAGACCTGCTGCTAGGCAACGAGGAAGATTTCTCGGCTATGCTGGGCGTCACGATCAAAGGCGTAGGCGAGGATTTTGCCGAGCTGCCCATTGCCGGCTACGAGGAGATGCTGCGCGAGGTCGCAGCCGCGTATCCCAACCTCAAACTGGTGGCCAGCACGCTGCGCACCGCGCACACTGCAAGCCGCAACGCCTGGGGAGCCATTGCACTCTACGAGGACCGCATCACGCACGTGCCTCAGCGCGAGATCGATATCCTCGATCGTGTAGGCGGCGGCGACAGCTTTGCTTCGGGGCTGATTTACGGCCTGCTCGCCGGCAAAGGCATCGAGTGGGCGGTACGCTGCGGTGTTGCGCACGGCACGCTGGCCATGACGACGCCAGGCGACACCAGCATGGCCACGCTGGCCGAAGTAGAGCGTGCGATCAAAGGCGGTTCAGCGCGGATTGCCCGGTGAATTGAACGAATCGAGGAAATTGGATGGTAGAAACAACGCAGGAAATCATCGAACGCGTAGGCCTCATCCCGGTCTTGCGCGCCAAGAGCGTAGCGCAGGGACGCGCAGTGGTAGATGCCATGATCGCCGGTGGTGTGACGGTGGTGGAAGTCACTATGACGGTGCCCGGCGCGATAGATCTGCTCAAAGAATTGAAGAAGGAGTACGGCGCAAAACTCCTGCTGGGCTCCGGCACCGTGACGACAACCGAACAGGTGCAAGCCACGATTGACGCCGGCGCCGAGTTTGTCGTGAGCCCGAGTCTTCACCCTGACGTAATCAGCGTAACCAAAGCCAATAAAAAAATTTCCTGCCCGGGCGCACTCACCCCCACTGAAGCTATTACTGCATGGAACGCAGGCGCGGATTATGTAAAGATCTTTCCCTGCTCGGCAATGGGCGGCGCAAGCTATCTCAAGTCGCTGCTCGCGCCCTTTCCGCAACTCAAGATCATTCCTACCGGCGGCGTAACGCTGCAAACCGCAGAGAGCTTCATCAAGGCCGGAGCGCGCGCGCTCGGCGTTGGCGCCGATCTCGTCAACCTTGCCGCCATCGACGCAGGTAAGCCCGAAACCATCACCGAGACGGCGCAGGCGTACTTAAAAGTACTCGCCGAAGCGCGGAAACATTAACTAAACGCCGCGCGCTGCGCTCGAAATAAAGCGCCGCCTGCGAGCTCCCTATCTTCGATCTAAAAGCAGCTCAACGGCCGCCTGATCCATCACTCAATTTTTCCCGATTCGTTCCGGAGAATTTCGCATGAAGCTCGTTTCGTTTTCTATAGGTAATAGTGAGATCCGGTGCCCAGGGCTCCTGGTCAACGAAGGCAAAGGGGTCGTCGAACTCAGCCTCTTGGGCCGCACTGATGTTCTCTCCGCGATCAGCGCCGGCACCGGCACAACCTCGTCGATCGGCACGGGATCCGGCGGCCACAACGCCCACCCCATTAGCACTGTCCGGCTGCACGCCCCGCTTGCGAATCCGCCGCGCATCTTTGCCATCGGCCTCAACTATCGCGACCACGCAGCCGAGTCGAAGATGGAGCTGCCAAAATATCCGGTCGTCTTCTTCAAGCTGCAAACGGGAATCATAGGACCCGGCGAGAATATTGTGCTGCCGAAAAATTCCACGCAGCCGGATTACGAGGCAGAATTCGCATTCGTCATCGGCAAGGGTGGCTACCGCATTCCCGCCTCAGCGTGGCGCGAGCATGTCTATGGCTACACCATCATCAATGACGTGAGCGCGCGCGACGTGCAACTGTCGACCTCGCAGTGGTCGCTGGGCAAAAGCTTCCCTACCTTCTGCCCCATGGGCCCGGCCATCGTCTCGGCCAACGAGATCCGCGACCCGCATGAGCTTGCCATCAGCCTCAGCATCAATGGCGAGACGATGCAGAACTCGAACAC
>JASIJX010000333.1 GCA_030049955.1 Acidobacteriaceae bacterium | reverse complement strand
CGGCGGTTCTGCGCGCGGCCTTCGGCAGTGGCGTTGCTGGCTACTGGGTGGAACTGGGCGTAACCGGCGGCGGAGAGACGCTCAGCGGGGACGGCGTTGAGCGCAAGCAACAGGCGCGCGATGCGTGTAGCGCGGGTGGTTGAAAGCTCCCAGTTGGAATCGAACTCGGCGTTGTGGATGGGCACGTTGTCGGTATGTCCTTCGACGCGCAGATTGTAGGCGCTGTTCGCGAGCGAAGCGGCGATCTGGCGTAACACCGGTACGGCTTCGGGTTTGGGCGTGGCCGAGCCGGAGGTGAAGAAGCCGGCTTCGCGCAGACTGATGACGAGGCCATCGCGGTTCATCTGGATAGAGACGGAACGGCTTTGCAGTTGGGGCGCGAGAGTTCTGTTGAGCTCGCGCTGGATGCGCGCAAGGTCGTCCCTGACCTGAGCGGGCGAGAGCAGTTCCTCGTGCACGACTGCTTCGGCGTCTGGGCCGGTGTCGCCCGCTCCGTCTGCTAAACCCAGACCCATGCCCATAGTTTGAAAAGCCTGCTGGATGGATTGCTCGACCTGCCGATGTTTTCTTCCGTCGGCTTTGGCGAAGGCGTACATGACGACGAAGAAGCCGAAGAGCAGGGTGATGAAATCGGCATAGGAGACCAGCCAGCGGTCGTGGCTGGCGCGGCTGGCGCGACTGAAGCCGCTGGCCGAGCGGCGGCGTTCGTTCACGCGGCGCGCTCCCTTGTCTGAATCCGGCGCTCGCGGTCGTTGAGGAAACCAGCGAGCTTGATCTCGAGCATGCGCGGGTTGATGCCCTCGAGAATGGCAATGACGCCTTCGAGCATCATCTCGCGGCGGCGATGGCTTGCGAGGATGCGCAGGTGCATTTTGCCGGCGAAGGGCAGAAAGAAGAGATTGGCGATTCCGACGCCGTAGATGGTGGCGACAAAGGCGACGGCGATGCCGCGGCCGACGTCCTGTATGTTGTCGAGATGCTGCATCACCTGAATGAGTCCGAGCACTGCGCCGAGGATGCCGATGGTGGGCGAGAAACCGCCGGCGGCTTCGAAGACGGCCGGCAACCGTTCCTCGTCTTCGGTGAGGGAGTCGAGGTTGACGTGCATGATGCCGCGCAGGTCCGCGGGCTCGGTGCCATCGACGGCGAGCATGAGCGTCTGCCGGAGGAATGTGTCCTTGATCGAAGCAAGGTCGGCATCGAGCGAGACGACGCCCTGGCGGCGCGCCTTGTTGGCGAAGTTCACAAGCAGGCGTATGAGCTCGGAGTCCTGGCGGGTCTGCGCTGAAAAGAGCGTTCCCATGCTGCGGAAGGCTGCAAAGACAGTGGTGAGCGGAAATTGCAGCAGCACCGCACCCAGCGTGCCGCCGAAGACGATGAGCGCCGCGCTGGGCTGCAGCACCTGGCCCAGGTTGCCGCCTTCGAGCAGCAATCCGGCGAGGATTCCGGCGAGAGCCAGAAGTGCTCCGGCGATGCTGGCTTTTTCCATGGGCTGTTCCTCAATAACGAATTGCGATTTGCGACTGCGATTTGCGTCTCTGGATCGAATTGAATGCGCGTTCCCTCAGGGGCTAAAGCCCAGGTCGTTTTATTGGCTTTATGAGGCACGGCTAAAGCCGCGCCCTTTCAAAACCATCGGCACGAGTCGAGTGCGCCGCGACGGGACAGACAGCGCGCGGCGATTACGATAGTCAGCGCTCGTGCAAGGAACCGCGCAGGGGCTCGCGCTTTGTCATGGCTGCGGGCCGGATTGTCCGGCGAGGTCGAGACTGGCGAGAGCGGCGATGCGGTCGATGCTGGAGAAGCGGTCGGGTTCGCCCAACGGCGCTCGCCGCGCCATCGTCGCCAGCAGGCGCGAGCGATAAACGAGAACGCGTTCGACGACTTCGGCGATCTCCTCGCGGATGATGAGCTTTTCGCCGTTGATGAGAGTGAGCATGGTGTCCGGCGAGGCCTCGGCAGTTTTGATGAGATCGCTGTTAAGCACCATGGGGCTGCCGTTGAGGCGGGTGAGTTCGATCATGGGGAAAACTCCTTCGCCGAGCCTATCGGCGGGGCGGCGAAAAATGTTCAAAAGATTAGAGGCGGCGATGGGCAAGTGTCCCCGCGGGGACAGAGAAGCGGGCAGCGTAAAGTCCACTGCGCACAGGCCGAAGAAGGGGCCAGATGCGGCGGTACTGATTCCCGCTGAAGCCAGCAACCCAGGGCGGTTCACATAGGGGAGCGCAACCGGGAAGGTCCGCAAATCCCGCATCCAACAAGGAGAAACCCATGTCCCTGGGTGTCTTGAACAATATCTCCGCGGTGTATGCGGAGAACGCGATAAACAATACCAACAACAGCCTGAACACAACGTTGCAGCAACTGTCGACAGGCTCCAAGATCAACTCGGGCGCCGATGACGCGGCGGGTCTCTCGCTGATCGACGGCCTGCAGGCGAACCAGACGGCGCTGACGCAGTCGCAGACCAACGCGCAGGAAGGCGTGGGCCTGCTGCAGGTGGCTGACGGCGCGCTGTCGCAGGTGACGAGCCTGCTGAACCGCGCCGTAACGCTGGCCACCGAGGCCTCCAACGGCACGCTCAACTCCACGCAGGACGCTGCGGCCAACCAGGAGTACCAGTCGATTCTTTCGGAGATCAACAACATCGGCTCTACCACGACCTACAACCAGGAACAGGTCTTCGGGGGCTCGACGGTGGGCATCTACACCGGCGACTCTTCGACGGAAGGCGCGTCCATCAACAACCTGAGCATCTCATCGCTGTCGTCATCTTCGCTGGGCGACACCGGCGGTACGATGTCGTACAGCACCGGCGAGAACGTATTCCTTGACCTGTCGAACGGCACCGCCCAGACGACCAATGCGTCGCTGACCGACACGATCGCTTCGACGACACTCACCATCAACTACGAAAATCCCGACGGCTCGACGGGCACCGTGACCACCGCTGCTGCGACGACGATCGGGGGGTTGATTAATGCCATCAACGACTCCGGCCGCGGGCTGACGGCGACCTTCACGACGGCGGCGGCAGCGGGCGACTCAGGCGGCGGCACCGACATGGGCATCATGATCTCGGGCGCCGTGGGCACGGCTGCGGCGACGGCGTCGAAGCAGCAGGTGGCGATCGCCACCGGCGGCTACGATACGTCGCAAGCTGCAACCGCCGCATCGGCACTGGTGGCCGACAACAGCGGCGGCATTGCGACGATCAGCTACTCGGCGACCGGGCACGGCAGCCTGAGCGGCACCGATCTCTCCAACGCATCGGACGCCCAGGCGGCGCTGACCGACCTGAACACGGCGATTGCCGACGTAGCCTCGCAGGACGGCTACATCGGCGCGCAGATCAACACGCTCAACGCGGTCAGCTCCGTGATGAGCACGCAGCAGGAGAACCTGGACTCTGCGCAGAACGCGGTGCAGGCCACCGATTACGCGTCGGCGACGTCGGATATGTCGAAGTACGAAATCCTGGATCAGACCGGCATCTCGGCGCTGGCGCAGGCCAACTCTACACAGCAGGAAGTGCTGAAGCTGCTGCAGTAACGCTCCGGCAATATCTGGTCAACTGGATTCGGTGGATTAGGGCGCCTGTTTGCAGGCGCCCTGTTTTTTGCGGACGAGCGTGGTGCGGCATTGGAGACGCCTCATTTAGCAAGTCGGGTAGCAAGTTGGGCGAGATCGTTCCGGAGCGATTCTTCTGGAGCGCTCCTGGGCTGATTTTGAAGCGCGGTTCAACAGATTCAGCCTATGGCCGATAAGCATTTCAGGGTAACGCAGCCGGAAGGAAGGAATTTTTTAGCTCCGGCGTGAAGATTTTCCAATCTGTTTCCGGCTGCGGCGGTCTGCCGTCTGCCTGATGGTTCACGGGAGGAATGGAGGGAGCGCGATGGGCACAGTGGGGTTGAGCTTCGGGTCGCCGACCAGCGGAACGGGCTTTAACGTGAGCCAGACTGTGGCTTCGATTGTGAGCAACCTGCAGAACGTGGAGACGCCCTGGCAGAACCAGTTGAGCTCGCTCGAGAGTCAGGACTCGGTGATCTCGAATCTGGGCACGCTGTTCTCGAACCTGTCGAACGACATGAGCCAGCTTACGGACTTCGAGGGCGTGCTGGCGCAGAAGACCGGGTCGAGCTCGGATAACAATGTGCTGGAGCTTACTGCGGCGAGCGCGTCAGCGACTGCGGGCACGCATACGGTGGTGGTGCAGAGCCTGGCGCAGACATCGAGCGGTTATCTGGATGCGATCACGAATGCCTCGGATACGCTCTCGGGCAGCCTGACGATCGGGGTGGGCAGCAACCAACAAACCTTCGACATGTCCGATCTCTCCGACCAGACGCTGGCGGGGCTGGCGGCGGCCATCAACTCTTCCAGCGTGGGTGTGACGGCCAATGTGCTTACCGACGCCTCGGGCTCGCGGCTGAGCCTGGTTTCGAATACCTCGGGCGCGGACGGTGAGATGAGCGTGACTTCGAGCATCACCGACGCGAATATGGTTTCGGGTTCGAATCCCACCGGCGCGCTCAACTACAACGACGCGGTGGACGGGGCGAATGCGCAACTGACGATCGACGGCGTGCAACTCGAAAGCGCATCGAACACCGTGACCAATCTTATCCCGGGCGTGACGTTTCAGTTATTGGAGCCCAGCCCGACAACGGATACAAGTGGCGATCAGGAAGTAGTGCAGGTGGTGATCGACAACGACAACACGGGGGTGGAGAGCGCGGTCAACCAGTTTGTGACCGACTACAACTCGCTGGTGAGCGCCATCAATACGCAGGAGGGCAACACCAGTTCGGGCACGCCGGAACCGCTGTTCGGCTCGCCAACGATTTCTCTGCTGCAGCAGCAGTTGTTGAGCGGCATCAACATGGCCAATCCGAACGGCTATTTCGATGCGGTCGCCAACTCGAACGACGCACTGTCGGGCTCCGTCTCCATCACGGTGGGCAGCGGAACGGCGCAGACGATCGATGTGCCTTCGGGATCGGACAACACGATCGCGGGGCTGGCCTCGGCCATCAACGCAGCCAATATCGGCGTGACGGCCAACGTGGTTTCGACCAGCACCGGCTCGCAGCTGGAGCTTCTTTCGAACACGGCCGGTTCTACGGGAGCGCTGACGGTGACGTCGAACCTGACGGACACGACGGCCGGCACTACGATCAACTACAACGGCAGCGGATCGGATATCAACAGCCTGACGAGCCTGGGCATCAGCGTGAACAACGACGGGTCGCTTACCTTCGACGCGAACTCACTCGATTCCACGCTGAACTCCGACTATGCGAGCGTGGAGAACTTCTTCCAGGGCGCGGCGAGCTGGGGGCAGAGCTTTTCGACGCTGCTCACGAATGCGGGCACCAGTTCGCCGACCGGGATTCTGGCGCTGGCGTCAAGCTCCAATAGCTCCATTGAATCGTCGCTCAACGCCGAGATCACGAAAGAGAACAGCCTTATTTCGACTGAGCAATCGAGCCTGACGGCGGAGCTGAACAGCGCCAACGAAACGCTCCAGGAGCTGCCTTCACAGCTCGACGGCATGAACGAGCTCTATTCGGCCATTACCGGATACAACGAGCAGACCAGCTAAAGACAAAAAGTTCAAACAGGGGATCGACATGGGCAATTATCGCGAGCACGCGCTGGACGGAGCTTCAGCGGTGGAACTGGTGGTGGCGCTGTACGACGGAATTCTGCGCTTTCTCAACGAAGCGGCCGAAGCCGTGGACCGCGGCGATGCCGCGCGGCGGCGCGTGGCGGTGAAGCGCGCGCTCGATATCGTGATCCACCTGCAGGCGCGGCTGCGCATGGATGTGGGCGGCCGGCCGGCGCAGGCGCTCAGCGATTTCTATGCAGCCCTGTTTGCGCAGATCCTGCAGGCATCGCAGGCGGCTTCCAGGCCCAAGTTCCAGCATGCCATTGAGTGCGCGCGCAGCGTACGCGATGCGTGGCGGCAGGCGGCGAAGAATCCGGAGGCTTACCGGCTGCCGCGGGGTGCGGCTTCGATGGCGCTCAAGCGGCCGTCTGCGGCCGCGCCGGAAGAGAACGCGCTGCGGAGCTGGACGGCGTAAGTGAGGGTCTTTGCTCTCCCACCCTTTTCGCAAAAAACACGAAAAGGATGGGGCACGGGGAGTTCCTAAGGATTATCCGGCGACGGTGAGCTCTTCTTCGAGCTGCTGCTTCTGATAGAGGCTGGCGTAGTATCCGTCGCGGGCCAGCAGCTCATCGTGGCCGCCGATCTCGACGATGCGGCCGCGGTCGAGGACGGCGATGCGGTCGGC
>JASIJX010000332.1 GCA_030049955.1 Acidobacteriaceae bacterium | reverse complement strand
TTTCAATGCCAGTGATCGCGTTGTACACGCATCCTGCAATTGAACCCGCTCCAGACGTGGCCCATTGCAGTTTCCGAAAGAGTCTACGAATATCTCTCGGATCTTCGCCCTGGATCACCGGCTCCAGCGCGCGCAGCATTGCAGTCAACCCTGGCGCGAAAAAGCACTCCCCCAGACCCGCGGCGCCCTCGTCGGTCTCTATGCGAACGAGTGTCCAGTCGAAGTTGCCCTCGATAACCGCAGTCTTAAGCCTCGTAATCTTCATGGTCTTTCACAAACCTCGTTTGTCACGTTCCTGGTTGCGCTGCTCCATTTTCACTAGAAGCAGCTACGACAACGTTGCTCCATTCTGCGCTCTATGCCTTTTTTCGCGGGTCATACTTTACTGTGTTGAGGCTGTAGGCCCCGTCGATCAACAAGGTTGTCCCAGTAATGTAACTGGCTTCATCTGAAGCCAGAAATGCAACCGCATTGGCTACGTCATCGACAACTCCCAGTCTGCCAATTGGGATCCATTCTTCAAACCGCTCCCGGCCGACTGCTTCGATCTGCGCACGATTGATCTCCGTTTCGATCGCTCCAGGCGCCACTCCGACCACTCGAATTCCGTACTCTGCCCATTCATGCGCCAACGACCTCGTCATCATCGAGAGTCCGGCTTTGGCGGTTGAATAGTGTACGGTGCCTAACCGGGGAACCTGATCGTGTACCGATGAGATGTTTACGATGACGCCTCCATTGCTCTGCGCCTTCATCTTCAGAGCTGCCGCCTGCGAACAAAAAAAAGCGCCGCGAAGATCAGTGAAATGGACTCGATCCCACTCCTCTACCGTGAGTTCCAAAGCAGGTTGAATCGATTCCACACCAGCGTTGTTTACCAAAATGTCGAGACCACCCATTCGATCCGCAGCTTCTTCCACAAGTCTCTGAACCATCTGCGGAACTCTAACGTCGGCTTGAATAGAAAACCCGCCTATCTCTTCCGCAAAGACTTTGTAATTCCCAGCGGGGCCAAGCACGTTCAGGCAGACGCGGGCTCCTCGTTTTGCGAGTGTCCTCGCGATGCCAGCGCCAATTCCCCTGTCGGCTCCAGTCACGATAGCGCGTTTGCCATCCAGTAATTTGCTAAGTCCTGTCATCGTGTTCAGTCCCCTCATAATAAGAACTCTTGCTTAAATACCGAACCAGAGCTCTTGACGGATTACGTTCCGTCACTGGCAGGTTCACCACTCCAACGTATGGATCGAATCGGCGGGGAGATCGAGTTCGAGTGCGTTGGAGCCGAGAACAAACTGCACGCGCTGCTCGCGGCCGCGGTTGGCGACGACCAGGACGTGTTTGCCACCTGGATTGATGAAGGCGCTATAGGATGGAGCGGCGTGACAGGGATCGGGCGCGAGGCCATTACAGGCAAAGACTCTTGCGCCGCGTTGGATGTGGCGCGAGAAGTGCGCGAACGCCCAGTATTGACCGCTCAGCGTAATGGGGTGCGGAGCATTGGCGACGGTGCCGTTCTGGATGGTGATGGTGCCGCCACAGGAGAACGGCCCGATGTTAGGCCTGCCTTTTTCGTCCAGCGCCAGGTTCCACGCGGTGATGGAGCGGGCCCAGTTATTAAAGATGCCATTAAAGGTCTGCGCCCAGTGCGTATAATCGGTGCCGTAGTTGGGCTGGTTGATGTCGAAGCCGCCCTCGGTCCAGTAAGCGTTCTTCTGCGGGAACGCGTCGTGGACGCGGCTCATGGCGCTGGGCTCGCCCACGTAGCCGTGCCAGGCGACACCGTCCACGTAATCGTAGACGCCGGGATCGCTGAGCTGATCGATCACGCGACCCCACAGGTTGTAGTTGTGGTCGAGGATCCAGATCTTTGTGCCCAGTCCGGATTTGCGGATCGCGGGGCCGAGATGGCCGGTGACAAAACCTGCTTCAAGTTCCTGTGCCCAGGTGCAGGCGGGCATGCGGCCGCCCTGCTCGGCGTCGACTTCGTTCTGCACCGTTACGGCGTCGATCGGCACCCCCTCGGCCTTGTAGCCTTCGAGGAAGCGCATGAAGTAGCGCGCGTAGGCGTCGAAACTGGAACCGCGCATCGCGCCGCCAAGCATGGTGTGGTCGGGTTTCATCCATCCCGGCGGGCTCCACGGCGAGGAGAAAAGGAACAGTTCAGAATTATGCTTGCGGGCTTCGCGCAGCATGGGCAGGATGTACTGCTTGTCGTGGTCAATGGAGAATTTCTTCATCTCCGGATCGGGAGTGTCGCTGTCGTCGAAGCTGTAGAGGGTGCGCGAATAGTCGCTGGCGCCTATGCAGGTGCGGCAGACGTTCATAGCCATGGCATCGGGGGCAAACACCTCGTGCATGATGGCGTCGCGCTCGGATTGAGTGAGCTGGCTGAGGACGTAGCACGTGGCGTCGGTCATCGCGGCGCCGAAGCCGAGGATCTGCTGGCGTGTGGCGGCGGGATTGAGGATTACGGCGTTGGCTGCGAGCAGGCCCGCGGATTTCCATGCGAGCGGTTCGGCGGTGGCGTGGCGACGATCACGGAAGGTGCTCCAGACCTTGACCTGAGAAGACATTGGCTGCGCCCACCCAGGTTTGCGGCTGAGCGTGAGAACCGAGGCGGCAGCGGACTTGAGAAAAATGCGGCGGGAAGACGCGGCCATAGCGGGCTCTCCTTACAAAGTTCGTTTAATTACCGGCACTCAGGACCATTCTCCTGGTTCAAGCAGAATATGCGGCCCTTGTCCCTTGATCTCGACCGGATACCTGGTCAGACGAGCCGTCCAATGAATGCTGTGCTTGCTGGCATACCAGGCCAAGACCGCAACCCGCCTCATGGAGCAACATTCACCATCGCCGCAAGACGCAGATCGCGCGATGAGCTACCCACGCACACCTTGCGTGGACCGCTGGCGAGCTCCCAACTGTGCGCGTCCGTTGACCAGAACTCAAGCGAACGTCGGGAGACATGCATGGTGACGTCGCGTGATTGTCCAGCGGCGAGATGGATGCGATCGAACGCCGCCAAAGCGCGGACTGCGAACTGTGCGTCGGCCGATGGCTTTTCCGGCGCGCTCAGATACACCTGCGGCACTTCATCTCCCGCACGATGCCCCGTATTACGTAGCACAAAGTGTACGTCGAGACCTCCATCGGGAGCGCGAGAGACATTCAGACTAGAGTAGTCAAAGTGCGTGTACGAGATGCCGTAACCAAACGGGAAGAGTGGTGTGAGCTTCTGCTCGTCGTACCAGCGATAGCCCATGAAGATTCCCTCTGAGTACACCGTCTTCTCATCGCCTTCAGGGTGAGACATACGCTCCGGATGCGTCGGATCGTTGGCCACACCCTGGTCGAGACGCTGAGGCCAGGTAAACGGCAAGCGGCCGGCCGGATTCGTGTTGCCCAGCAGCAGATTGGCTGTGGCCAGGCCACCCTCCTCACCTGGAAACCACATCTGCAGAACGCTCTTTACCTGCGGCAACCATGGCATCGCGACCGGTTGCGATACGTTCAGGACAACTACCGTGTTCGGGTTCACTTTCGCAATGTCGGCAATCAACTGGTTTTGGTCGCCATCTAAGTGAAACACAGAATTGTCTCCGCTCCACGCAAAGACGATGGCCATCTTGCATCGCCTTGCCGCTGCAACAGCCGCATCGTGATTCGCTTGCCGCTGTTTCGGTGTGACCCAACTCAACCGAATTTGGGTTGGATTGTTGGAGCTGTCTGGTTCCACGGTTACATGAAGGCGATGAGCGCCGGCGGTTAAATTGAGCTGGACGCGAAGATTGTCGAGACCATCGGTGGTCGGCAGAACACCGTCCTGCCCGGCTTGGGTCACATTGCCGTGATTCACCATCTGCTGGTTCGACGCTAGCTTCTTACCATCCAGAGTTAGAGATGCATAACTTCCCAGATTCTGCAGGCACAGCATATAGGTGCCTGTAGCAGGCACAGTTAACGCGCCATCCCAGGTATATGTCGAGTTAGCGGGAAAAGCGTTCCCGCTGGAAAGCGCGAAATCAATTTGACCGTCAGTCTGTTCCACATGTCCCGAGCTCGACTTGCGCTCCAACCCCGGCGAGCCGTCATGAGACAAGAACCTTGCCGGAATTACGGTTCCCGTCAAATCGTTACCCACAGCGTATGTAATGTGGACATCGGGATTGCTCGCCGCGGCCTCTTTCAGAGCGACTAGAGGCGAGACTTCGCGCGAGAGAATACCAACCGCCTTCTCATCGGGGATGCCAATGGCCACGATCTGCCCGGCTCCTGGCCCGATAAGCGCCAATGAGGTGAGGTCATTCTGAGTTAACGGCAAGGTGTTGCGGTCGTTCTTCAGCAAAACCGCCGCATCTTCGGCGGTTTTAAGAACAATCGGAGCGTCGGTCGCGCTGTCAATAGGTGAAATGCTGTGCTTCGACTTGCCGTCCAGCAATCCGAAACGGTCCATCTGTAGCAGGATGCGTCCCACAGCCCGGTCGACGGTCGCTTTACTCATCGTGCCTGCGGCGATCTCGCGTTGCATCACCTGCGACATATTCTTTACGAGCGGCCCTGGCATCTCGAGGTCAAGTCCGTTGTTGTAAAAATCGATGTCGTGGTCAGCGCCCCAGTCCGAAGTTACAAAGCCCTTAAAGCCGAGTTGGTCGCGGAGGACCTTGATCAGAGTGTCAGCATTGCCGCATGCATAGGCGCCATTGATCTTGTTATAAGAGCACATCACCGACGAAACACCGGCATGGACGGCATCGGAGAATGGCGCGACGTAGATTTCATGCAACGCCTGTTCTCCAATAAACACATTGTTACCGCCGTCATAGCCGATATAGTGTTTGGCCTGCGCCATAATTCCCTGGCTTTGGACGCCTTCGATCTCCGCGGCGCCGATTGCACCGGTCAACAGTGGATCTTCACCGAACGTGTTATAGCCGCGCTCGAACGTCAGGTCACGGTCCATATTGATGAATGGCTGCAGGACAACGTCGATGCCCAGCGCCCGGGCATCTCGCGCAATCACAACTCCATTCTGAAAAGCATCTTCACGGCTGAAGGTCGCAGCCACGCCCATGGTAGCGGTGAGCGCGGTCGAGGGTGCGCGCGTAAGAACACCCGGAGGGCCGTCGGCAAAACGCAGTGAAGGGATACCTAAACGTGGAATTCCGGGCAAATAGCCGGCCTGGCCTTGATAGGTTGCGGGATCCTCGTCACCTCCATACATCATGGAGATCTTTTCATCAAGGGTCATCTCGCTCAGGAGCTTGTCAACACGCGGGTTGCCGGTCACGCAAACAGGTGCGCTTGCCTTGTCTGCGCCCCTGGCGGCAGGAACAGCGGCGGCCAATGCCAATAGAACAGCCGCCAATACCTTCGTCACTGCTCGCGCCGAAGCTTTCGCTTGTCTTGTCCTACTGATCTTTACTCTTGATATGAGGATCAGATTGAATCCTTTACCGTGCGTGAAACTGGGTCAAAAAATACTTGCTGCTTGCGGAAATACGACAGGTTTGCCATATGGCAGGCAATGGCGGCATGATTTCCGAACACCGCATTTTCGACATTTGGCTTGCGCGATTTCACGGATTCAAAAAAGGTCCAGATATGCGGTCTCAAGTCGTCCCAATCATCGCCCGCGTAGATGGTCTGTTCGGTCAGCGGCTCTCTCCCGACGGCGGGATCGTGCTTCTCGTGCCATTCCTTTTCATATTCATGACGCATCTCTGCCGGGTAACTGCTGTCATAGTAACTCGGAGCAGTATCGATGCCCGACTGAGGAGAATAGTGGATACCGAACTCCGTCGTCTCCAAAATTCCTTTGGGTCCCATGTAGCGCGCGGTCTCCGGGGTTTCCGTGCTCAGGCCAAGACGGATGTATACGGGAATGCCATGGTAGTCAAAAAGTACCGTCTGCAGGTCTGGCATGTCCCGGCCGTCCTTCCAACGGTAGATTCCACCCAGCGCCATCGCCGAACGCGGGGGCTCATTCCAGTCTAAGGTGAACATCATGGCGCTGATCAGATGTACCATCAGGTCGCCGGCTACTCCGGTGCCGTAAGCGCGCCAGCAGCGCCAACGGGCGAAGCGCTCCGGGCTAAAGGGAATCTTCGGCGTGTCCTTCAGCCAGGTATGCCACGCCAGATTCGACGGTGACAGATCGGGTGGAGGCGGATACTCCCAGGCGCCGGTGGGGCTGTTACGCCCCAGGGTCAGCTCCACCATATTGACTTCGCCAATTGCTCCAGCGCTGTACATCTCCCGAGCCTTGGCACACAACACTGAACTGACGCGCTGCGCACCAACCTGCACAATTCTGTTGCTCGTATGGGCGGCCTGGACCATCTCGAAGCCTTCCGCGACCGTGTGCGACATTGGTTTTTCGCAGTAGACATCTTTACCCGCCTGGCAGGCATCGACCACGATCTGTTTATGCCAAAAATCTGGCACCGCCACAAGAACGCAGTCGATATCTTTGCGATCCAGCACTTCCTGATAATTTCGTGTAGTCGGCAAATTTGGATTGCCAGTGATCTGTTTCGCCAAAAGGTGGCGGCCGTCGTAGAGATCGGCTGCCGCCACACATTCGGCTCCGGGAAGAGTGAGTGCGCTCGCCAACACACCCGATCCCTCCATACCCACACCGATAATGCCGAATCGAATGCGGTCATTCGGCCCCACCGTCTTAGTCGGTGCAGATGGCGACTGAGAACTCGCCAGTGCAGCCTGGGCGTTGGGCATCAGCAGTCCACCGGCCGTGATCGCTCCGGTTTGCAAGAACATGCGGCGAGTTAACCCACTCTTCATTTATTAGTTCGCCTTTTCACACCACGGCGCGGCCATAGCCGGAATTAGAACATGAATCTGGCGCCGAGCTGTATCTGGCGTTCATTGTAGGCTGTTGAAGTGCTAAATCCAAATACGGGATTGTCCAGCGCACTGTTTGGGGTAGAAAAGGTTGTGTGGTTGAAGATATTGAAAAAATCAGCGCGAAGCTGCAAGTTTCCGATATCTCCAATCAGTTTGGTATTCTTCACCAGCGAAAAGTCAAGGTTCCACCAAGAGGGACCCGTATAAGTGTTCCTTCCCAGGTTACCCGGCCCGGTTTGTACGGTGCCTAGAGTCGCATTGGTGGTTGTGGGGATTGACCAATAGGTTCCACTCATTCCCTGGTTTGCAACTACATCGTTGGCGAAAAATTGCGGATTTCCATGGCTCGGGTTTCTAGCCGCGGTTTGCACAAAGAAGGGACGGGTGGCATTTCCATCCAAAATGTCTTCACCGTATTGTTGCGTACCATAAGGGGAAACGATCGTAAAGGGAGAGCCGGTCTGAAGGTTATAAATTCCAAGCGCCTGCCATCCGCGGCTCAGGGCCTTTGGGGTCGCTCCCCATACATCTGGAATGTTATAGCTAAAGTTGCCGGCCAGCCGCTGAGCTACCAAGTTATTGGCGCGTCCATACTCGCAAGTCCGACAGGTCGGGTCATTCAACGACATTGCTGAGTTAGCCTGGCCTGTATCCTGGCCAGTCCATCCACTGAACACGGAGTCACTGTCCGTCAGGTCTTGATTCCAAGTGTAGTTAACCTGGAACTGCACGCCATGTATGGGCGAATCCTTGCGGATCTGCGTCTGCAGGCCCAAGTAGTGAACCAGGCCCTGATTATAGATCAGGTAAAATTCGCCGAGCCCAGGGGTGACAGTCGTATACGGAGTATTAGATGGGTCTGCTCCAAAGTACGAGTTAGGGAAACTCGAGTTATAGAGTGTAGTGCTGTCGGTCGTAACCCCGCTGACGGTTAGCACCATCCCAGCAGGAAGCTGCCGTTCGACGGTGAGATTTCCATTCATCGTATAGCCGTTCTTCAGCTCCTCCGATGCCCAGTCTCCGGCGATGCTCCCAATCACCGCCGAAACTGGCGCCAGATTGACTGGCGTGTTGGCAGGTATTTGACGTGTATTCCCGTTTGGAGGCATCACCACCCCGCTGGTGCTGGTGAGGACCGGTAACGTCACGCTGAGAGGCGTCATCGAGTAGGGCGCGTTATTCAAATAGCTCCCCGTAGCCATCGGGAAGTCGACGGCCGACTGATCGGGATAGACGGTCGGAATCGTGTTGGTAAATATCGCGTAGCCGCCGCGGACCACCGTCTTGTTGTTCACCTGGTATGCGAATCCAAATCGCGGGACCATATTGAAACGATCGGCCTGATAGAGTGGCTGCGGGTTGATGACCAAATGCCCGAAGAGAGGGCCGTGATCGACAATGGCCGCCAAGCGGTTCCTAATCTCGTAAGGAACTGACTGGTATTCGTAGCGAACACCGAGGTTGAGCGCGAGCTTATCGTTTATCCTCACATCGTCTTGAAAGTAGGCAGCCAGATTCCAGATTCTGAGTCCCCAGTCAACAAACCCGCCTTCTGGCCCGTAACCCGTCATCGGGGTGCTACGGGCGTATGTCGTATCGGCGCCTTCCATCATGCTGATTTTTCCGCTCGGGCTCCCGGTTCCGGCTGCGATCTCCGGCCCGCCATTTGTAGAGGGGATGGCTTGCGGAAGCGCGATGCCAGGTTGAAAGCTATATTCTCCGGCGGGACCGCCACCAGAAACCCCTGTGCCGTCATCCTGTCCGTAGCGGTACTGAACACCCGTTGTAATGTTCTGGCGTCCCTTGCTCCATGCGATTCTGACCGAGGGATCGTAGTAAGTCTCTACGTACTTCGTCAGGAAAGTATCAGGGCCGTAGCTTGCATAACTTCCATCGGAAAACGTTGTTTGTGTGGTTCCAAAGATTTGTGGCTCATCGCCTTCAATTTGGCGATTGACGGAAACGAGCGCAATGCTAACCAGGTTGGGCGAAAAGATATGGGTCTCGCCAACGGCGTAATTTCTTGGATCGTTGAAAATCCCCGCCGAAAACGAAGGGTTCTCAATAGCGGCGACCGGGTCCGTGTCGGCTTCGGTGTTATTGATATAGGAGGCGCGCCCGAACACGCTGTCACTCGCCGAGACTTTGTCATCAATGCGAACGGAGAACTGATTCATCAACGTTGGCTGCGAAAACTCGAAATTATACGTATTCGCGCCGTAGAGCCCGCTCGGCTGATTGGGCATGGGATAAGCGCTTAGGACCGAGGTTGCAACTGAGTTGAGCGGAACCTGGTAGTCATAGCCGTTCAGCGTGACGAGTCCCGTGCGCTCGGCAGCCGTGGGAACGGAAATGACGGTCGGCTCGCCTAAAGTCTGGCGCAGTCCCGCATATTCGCCCTCGAAGAACAGATTGTTCCTTATGATCGGGCCGTCTACCTCACCGCCGAACTCATTCCTGTGGAAGGGCGGCACCGAGGTCGAGAAGTAGTTGCGTGCATCGAAGTCGTTGTTGCGGAGGTATTCGTACGCGTCGCCGTGGAAATGATTTGTGCCTGACTTGGTCACCATCTGGGTGATCGTGCCGCCACCCTGGCCAAACTCGGCGGAGTAATTGGCCTGCAGCACCTTGAACTCTGCGACCGCGTCCAGGTTGAGATTCCAGAACTGAACGGTGCCCATCTCAGAGTCGGTGGCATCAGCTCCGTCCAACTGAGCCACTTCGGTCTCGCCGCGGTTTCCATTGCTGGCCCACTGCGGAGACAGCCAGCCCATTCCGCCCTGGTCAGCCGCCATTCCGGGCTGCAGCATCACAAGATTTTGTATGCTGCGTCCGTTGAGCGGCAGGTTCTCCACCTGTTGCTGGGTGACCAGACCGGAAAGCTGTCCATCGGTTGTGTTCATCGGCGGCGGCGCAGCAGTAACCTCTGTAACCTGCGTGGCTCCGGCGACAGAAAGCCTAATGGATAGATCCCGCTGCTGGGTAACGTCCAGCGTAATGTCGGAGACCGATTTCGAAGCAAATCCGGGCGCTTTAACGGTGACCGTGTAGGTTCCCACAACCAAGTTTGAAAACGTAAAGAGTCCCGCTGTGTTTGTAACGGTGGACTGGGCAACTCCTGTGTCGACACGCAGAGCCGTGACGCTCGCACTGCCAACTACAGCTCCCGTGGAGTCTGTAACCGTCCCCGAGATAGAGCCTACCGCCTGGGACCAGAGTACTGCGGGGATCGCACAAAAAATCAACGCAATCGTCCAGGTAACTTTTTTTATACTCATTTGCCGCCACACCTTGTACATGTTTTGAAGACCTCCATGTCCGCTGTTTCGGTTGAACTATTTACTGGCCGCCTTCCGGTGCCGCAAAGTACCCATGAGCAGTTGCTTGGTAAGATCTGCTCAATTTTGCGCACTCTGAAAGCGATTTCGTAAATCGGTTTCAGATATTATCTTGACGCGACTAACATTGTCAACTGCCACATTTGGGCCACAAAATCATTGCTCGCTGCTTTCATCACTTGGCTACCCTCCAGCTATGTGCCGACCGGATCGAGCCGCTCAGGTATCTGTTTGATTCCAGCGAGTTGTACTTCATGGATGGCGATTATCAACCGCCAACTTCTGTGCGCCTGACCTACTTGGCACCGGGCGAGCGACGGCACGGCGGTTCGACCGCGTCCACCACGAACCCGCATCTGAAATTCCGGCCGCCGAACTGTGAACAGTCGCTGTGCGCACTTCGTCTGTGTTTCAGCGTCTTCCCTGCGATCGCTAGTTTCACGCTCAGCGATCTCCTCAGGTAGCGGCGTGAAGTGAAGAACAGGATCTTGGAGAGCTGCGCAGAGA
Organism: Acidobacteriaceae bacterium; assembly: GCA_030049955.1. The sequence continues at coordinate 16,342 of JASIJX010000332.1, read as the reverse complement.
TGGCAGTGAGCGGGCGCCCGCTCACTGCTTTTTAAAGCTGAGTCCAGGCCGGCGGCATTCAACTGTGCTTCCGTATCCGCTCAGAAATGCCTCTCACTCAGCTCGCAGTTATTGAAGAGCCGGTGTGATCACGATGTTGCGAAAGGCCACGTGGCCCTCTTCCGAGCCCTGGAGATAGATGGGGCCCGGCAAGCCTTCACGGCTATCGAGTGCGCCGCCGGTGATTCCAGGAATCTCCATGTGGTTGATCACAGTAATCCCATTCTGCACAACCGTGACTGTTCTGCCGATGAGCGTGATGTCAAAGGTCTCCCATTTGTCAGCAACCCGTGGTTGCTCCGGAGTCGGGGCCAGGTAGCCGTACACTCCCCCCGTATGATGACTTGGCGGCTCAGATACCGAATCGTTCTCAATCTGAACCTCATATCTTCCCCGCAGATACACTCCGCTATTTGACTGTGGGGCAAGCTTGAATTCGAGATGCAGCTTGAAATTCTTGAATTTGGGGATGCTGATGAGGTCGGAGCCGTGGCCGGGGCTGATCAGATCGCCATTCTCGACCTTCCAACTGGCTTGACTGGGATCGGCCAGCTTCCAACCCTTGAGATCATGGCCGTTGAACAGGCTGATGGGCTTACCCCATCCGGCAACTTTGTCGTGCGCGAGCGCAGGCGCCCGGCTTCCGCTTAGAGTCCAGCTTTTCTCAGAATTTACTACCGTACCCGTGAGGCGGTCCCCCACCCGCTTCAGAGTGTAGGTTGTGTCGACAGGGAAACCCTCCTCGCCCTTCGGTGATACGAAGACGAGTTCACCATTGTGGATCTTCGCTTGCTTCATGGCCGTCGCATGGTCCGTCAACCCCACAAAGATAAGCTTCAACTGTCCGCCATCTTCCGAAACGTCAATCCAGGAAGGCCGGCTTCCCTGCGCATCCGTGAGGGTGAGGTCCCATTTGCCGGCAAATGGACGAATTGAGTCCTGTGCCGCCACCCTGACACCCGGAAGCAAAACCATTAGAGCAGCGGCCATCAGATAGAGCGGCGCTGTGTTCCCGAATCTTCCACCACGGAGAGCCTGCACCCATGGCTCGTCATGCTCCTGCCGCATTCTGCATAAAAACTGAAACATCTAATTCTCCTTTTTCAGCTTGAATTCACAAAGAAATTAAAGCCTGCGTTAATCGAATTCTCCACCGCCGCTGTTTGACCACCACTTCACATCGAGTCCTCTTGAAGCCCGGCTTGCGGATCACGCAGAGAGCAGGGTGACAGCGGTCAATGCGCACACAATGCCGGCCAGCTGAGTCTTCGTAATCGATTCATGGAGGACAAAGGGCACGAGCACAATAACCACCACTGGGTACAGTGCGGTTAGCGGGGCAACGATTGAGGCCTTCCCACCGTTCTTCATCGCCGCAAAAAGCGCCCACGCCCCAAGAGCATTGAGCAGTCCACTCATCAGGGCCCACGCAAGATTCCAGCGAGAGTAATGAAATACAGCTTTACCTGGATAAAAGAGGGGTTCAATGAGCAGAAATCCAACCACCAGCCAGATGAGCGACGACTCCGCGGAGATATAGGTCGTCGATAGCTTCTGCAGGAGGCCGACGATGCCCCATGCGATGAGCGTAATTGCGGAATACAAAAGCCATGGCGGCAAATGCATTTAGGGCTAGCCTCCTACAAAGAGAAAATGACAATCGCAGCCGCTGCAAAGACAAGGCCCAGCGCTTGAACCAGGCCAAATCGCTCCCGCAGAATGGACACTGCTAAAATTACCGTGACCATGGGATAGAGTGCCGTGGCTACCGTGATCAGGGAAGTGTTGCCGTTGGTGTGGTACGCTGCAAACAAAGCAAGACCGCCCACGCCTGAGAGTACGCCGTTCAGGACGCCGTAAGTAATGCCGCGCGGGCTTCGTTCCAACTTACCCCGCCGCCCAATGAGGAGAGCGAGACCGACGGGGAGCGTGCCGATGGTGAATAGAAACTGCATCGTGTTTGGTGGAATTTCGCGCGAGCCGAGCTTGGAAAGCATGGCCCATCCACCCCAGCAGAGCACGCAGATCATCGAATACCAAAACCAGCGTGCGTTCCAGGTTTGCTTTGACGCCATGGTCGTCCTCTCCTGAAGGTCCGTGGCCATCACGACACCCGCAACCGGTCGAACCTGGCTTCGTCCACGGCTACCTGGGGCGCGTACCGAAAGCTTCCAGGAGCGATTCCTCTGAGTTCGGCCAGGCGAAGCGCGGCCGCCTGTACCGGAATGATTTGAAACAACGGAGCGAGCGCTTCCGGAACATTAGGAATAGTGCACCACTCCGCCCCCAACGAGGGCTGAGGAGATGGCCCAATGACGCGGACATCTCCGCCGAACGCGGCCAGATCGCGCGCCAGAGCCAAGTTTAGCTCCCCCGTCCGGCCTTGAGGCGCAAAAATCAAGCTCTTGAAACCTGAGTCGACGATCTCCACGGGGCCATGTCGAAAGGATGCGATTGCCATGCCAATAGCGGGACTCTTGGCAACCTCATTGAAGAGAAGAGCCCCTTCAAAAGCCGACGCGCACGAAGGTCCACGCGCCAACAGATGCACCGGGGAATCTGACTTGAAAAAAGCATCCCATTGGAAGCGGGCATCCATGTTGCTCTGCACCAGACGACAGAATTCTGGCTGGAATGCTTTGAGCATTTCTATTGCCGCGTCCATCGAATTTGTCACCGCATTGAATAGCAGGTGCAGGGCCAGCAACGTTCCCGTGTAAGTCTGGATAGCAACCATCTCATCAGGCCTGCTGCTGATGTTGATACTTACATCGGCGCTTTGCGCCAGCAGACTCAGCGGCTCATTACTGATGCCGATGATGGGTTGACGCCCTTCGAGGATTGCGAGCAACCTTGATACTTCAATCGATTCTCCGGAGCGGGAGACGATCACTGCCACGGCGTCTCCAAATGCATCGTGCCGGTAATGCAGCAACTCGCCGGCCTCGATCGCTACAGCATCGATCCCGAGTGAACAGAGGGAGTACTCTAGCGGGATGGAAGCAAATAAGGAAGCGCCGATTCCTGTAATCAGCACGCGGCTTCTCGACCGAAGAAGAGAGGCAGCCTGCGTCAGGGCATTTGCGCCCTCTCCGAACTGATACTGCAATGCGCGGGCCAGGGACTGCCCCTGACCGAGAATATCTTGGGCTAGGTTCGACATCGTCATAGTTCTTTGTCCCTTCTTACTCCGTGGACCTGTGAGAACACGCTAGGATATTGTTTGATAACGGTATAGCCACGATTGGGCGGCTCCAAGCAGCCCTGTGTCGGAGCCAAGGCCTGAGAGCACGATGCTAGTTTTTTCCACGGGCACCTGAGTGCATAATTTGCGAACCATGCTCACAGTGTCGTCGAGAAACAGCGAACTGCTCTTCATAACACCGCCGCCCAGAGCGATGACGTCGGGGACAAAGAGAGTTACAAGGTTGGCCAAACCGAGCCCGAGGTAGTATTTTTGTCGGCTCACCGCGCGCAGCGCCAACTCATTTCCCTGCCGGGCAAGCTTGCAGATATCCTCAGCCGTTACCGGACTGGAACCTGGCGCCATCTCGCACATCCACGTGCTCATCGCCGTACCGCTGGCGAGGCTTTCCCAGCAGCCACGAGCGGTGCAATAACAAACAGGGCCCGAGCTTTCAATGATCTGGTGCCCGAACTCTGGATGAGCGCCTCCTGCGCCACGGTAGACATCGCCGTTCAGAATCATGCCGCCGCCGATGCCAGTGCTGATGGTGATATAGATAAAGCTCTTGGCAGTTCGCGCCACACCCCACTTGAATTCCGCCAGCGCTGCAGCGTCCGCATCATTCTCAACCGCGACCGTGACGCCGAACTCCGATTGAAGGTCCTGGATGAGATTTCTCCCCTGCCAGCCGGCAAGTGTCCCTATCTCACCAAGGGTTCCAGTCAAAGGATCGAGCGGGCCAGGACAAGCAAGCCCGATTCCATCGAGGACGCCACACGCGGCTGTAACCTCATGCAGCATCCTCTGAATCCGCTGCATTGCGTCTTGGAATCCACGACCAGGTTCCGTTGCACATTCGGTCCGATAAGCGATAGTTCCGTCTTCGCGCACCGCGCCCACGGCGATTTTGGTGCCACCAATATCAACGGCTCCGATGATTTTCATCTAGTCTGCGCTTTGTCCCGGTCTTGTTGTTCGTGAGCTTCATCACGCCCTGCTTTTTTCAAAGACACGCTCTTTATCGGCATCAAAGTAATACATTGCGCCATTGCGGTAGGAACGCACAGAGAGGTCGATCGTCGCCATAACTTTATAACCCATGTCCGCTGGACAATTTGGCTGCTGGCGGCTACGGACGCAGTCAAGAAAGTTGTCGACGTGCAGCAGATCGCCCTGATTCCCGACGCCATCGAGGCGAACTCGCTCACCACCATACTGCTTCGCAAATTCAACAACATAGGGGCTTTCGGGGATAATATCCGCGTAGTCATACTGGCGGCTTGGCGGCCCTTCCCACTCGTCGCTCAAATGGATCGTGGCTTTTGTGCCCCGCACCATCATGGCCGGCCCGTGTTCGTTGACCTGGCTGGATTGAATCATCATCGAAAACTTGCTGGGATAATCGGCGGCCGTCAGGAAAGTATCGGGCGTTTCACGTCCGTCATCGTAGACCCACAACCCACCCATCCCGGCAGATCGAACCGGGAAGTCATTGGCCACTGCCAAATGAAATGGCGCAACGATGTGGTAATGGAGATCCGTGGCAATCCCGCCCGAATAGTCCCAGTATTTCCGAAAGCGAAAGAAGCGGTCGGCATTGAAGGGAATCTCGGGAGCCGAGCCAAGCCATTGCTTCCAGTCGATATGGTTATCGCCCGTCCCCTCCGGTCCCGCTCCAGCATCGATGGGCCAGTTCCAGTCTCCGCTGGGATCGTTGCGGCTGTAGGTGCCCTGCACGGAAACAACCTGACCGATCATGCCCGACTCGATAATCTTGCGGACTTTATGCCAACGGTCCCATGAAGTACCCTGTACGCCTACCTGCACCACGCGATTGAGCTGCTTCGCCCGATGCGCAACCTCTTTGCTCTCCTCCACCGTGTGGGTCATGGGTTTTTCGACATAGACATCTTTGCCGCTTTCCATCGCAGCGAGGGTCATGGGAGCGTGCCAATGGTCGGGTGTTGCAATAATGACCGCATCAATGTCGGCGCGCTGCAAGACGTCTTCGTGGCGAGTATAGGTCTTGGCTTCCGGAAACAGAGCCGATGCTTTACTGAGGCGTCTTTGGTAAACATCGCAAAGGGCGACAACTTCAATATCCTGCTTGTGTTTCCGGTGTTCCAGCAGGAGCTGCATGTGGTCGTTGCCACGCAACCCCAGGCCGATGACGGCAACATTGATCCTGTCGTTCGCGCCGATTACCCGCGCCCAGGCTGGCCGGGCAGCGGCAATCGCTGCGCCATAGCCGGCGTACTTTACAAAATTGCGGCGCGATATGGAGCTTGCCGGAAGATTCTTCAATACATCCATGAACATTCCTTTCGGGACACATGTAGTTCCTGCTTCCGGGTGCGTATCGCAAGGGAAGCATTTTTGCAAAGAAATTCTATTTCAGAAACCGATTGCAGAAAGCGATTTCACAGACCTCTATGTATACACAGCCGCCAATTCGCCTGTCAAGGACTCCCCGATGGAGTGCGGTACGCTAAAGGGTTATTGCACCGGGTTGCAGCGTTCTGGGACCAACACAACGGCCATACCCGATGATCTGTTGCGGGGGCCCCAACATCCATTTCCCTTGGCGCACGCCCCTTCGCAGAGAGGCTATCTGCTGCACAGTTGACTGCCGCTATGATCAACTCTTTATAATGAACCTCTCCTGCGCCGTAGCGCCTCGCTGCCAGAGGGCCCGAATATCTAATCGAAAGGGGTTGCGGAGCGCCGTGCCTTATACCATGAAAAACGTTGCGAGCCGAGCCGGGGTCTCCCCGGCCACCGTGTCGCGCGTACTCAACAATAAGACCCAGTATATCTCCGAAGAAACAAGAAAGCGGGTACTGGACGCGGTCAACGAACTGAACTACTACAAGAATGTTCACGCCAGGCGCTTGGCGACAGGGCAGAGCGGCCTGTTCGGCCTTGTCATTTCTGAGATTGCGAATCCTTATTTCCCCGAGGTCATTCGCGGCTTTCAGGCCGCGGCGTGGGATCGCGGACTGGACGTTTTACTGTTGAATACCGAATACGACCCAGCCCGCATACAGTCGGTGATTCGCAAACTCGTAGAAAGCGACGTCAGCGGCGTGGCGATTATGACCTCGTCGATTGACGATTCGGCCACCTCTTCCCTTACCGCAGCAGAGATTGGTGTGGTTTTTTGCAATCTGTGCCATTCCCGCAAGTTAGTCAGTAACATCACCATCAATTATCGTCGCGGAGTATTGCAAGCGATCGAGCATGTAGTGACGCTGGGCCATCGCAGGGCAGCGGTGATTGCTGGTCCGGGCACGAATGGCACCGCCATGAATATCCGGCAAGCGTTGGTGGCTGGACTGAAACACAAGAACATGGCCCCATACCCGCTCATCAGTTGCGATTACCGGGTGGATGCAGGGGCCTCGGCAGTTCACGCTATTCTTTCGGCCCCGGATGTCCCAACGGTGATTTTCTGCGGCAGCGATCTGATCGCCATGGGCGTCATGAGCGCGCTTGAAGAGGCGGGAGTGCGAGTTCCCGAGGATATATCGGTCATTGGAATTGACGATATTTCCTTCGCCTTCCTTGCCCGGCCTCCGCTGACCACCATCCGCGTCCCAAGAGAACAGTTGGGGGTGATGGCTTTTAATGCGCTGGATAAAATGCTCAAGCTTAAGCGGAAGCTTGGGGCCGCGTACAAGTTAGAGACCGAGTTAGTGGTCCGAGCGTCCACTGGCCCGGCCAGGAAGCACAAGTTAAACATACGGATCCGCCAAGCACCATAACCTACTCACGCAGAAAACAGCTAAAGAGCTTCCAAGGAGCGGAGAGAGCGCGCGGTGCTGCACCGGATGTTAAGTTTGACAAGCGCACAGAGGCGACTGTAATCTTGTCGGAAATCGGTTTCTGAAATCGATTGCTGATTTTTGTCTGTTTTAATGGGAGGAATCGACGCATGGGCTCCGTCGATAACTCAGCGTCCTCGCCGCAGCGTGCGCTGGAAAAGCGCTGGATTGCAATGTCGCGTACAGATTCATAATTGTTACCGGCATAACTTCGTCTGCATGAAATGCCCAAGGATGTCTATGAAGAGCGTAGTCTTGACTGTTGTATGTGCATTGGGATCACTCGTTGCGCTGTTTCCCTGTAGGGCAGTCGCCAAGTCGTCCGGCCCCGACCTGAGCAGGGTCGAGGCTGGCGCGGCAATATTCAGCGGAAACTGTGCGGTCTGTCACTCGATAAAGCCAGGTGAAAAGTTGGTAGGGCCGAGCCTTTATGACGAAACAGCAGGCGCTCATCCCCGCATGACGGATGCACAGGTGCAGGCAATCGTTCTCAGCGGGGAGGGGCGGATGCCCAGTTTCAAGGGTACACTGAGCTCTGAGAATACGAGGAAGTTGCTTGCATACCTTCGAACACTGGACCACTCAAGTCCCCACTGAAATTGCGAGCCATCGGGACACAGATATGCGCGTCCATCACGGAGCCCGCCGGCCATGCTGCTCCGGAACTCTTCCTCAGGTAGCCGTCGATTGCCAGATTGCCAGATCAATACGTATTTTCGCGAGCCGCAGGCCGTCTATATGAACCTTTATCAGCCTTCGACCTGGATTAATACTCGCGATTTGACCTGATTCTCGAGGTATATGGCCGGCCAAAGTCCAAACCGAAGAGAGTTCGTGCAGGCGCTGTCGCTGGCGGCTGTGGCCAGCGGAACGCTCGGATTTTCCCGGTGGTCCTTCGCCTTTGATGGGCAAAGCGCAGGCCCCGGGAATGTCGGCGATTCCGGCAGCCTAATCGCTGACAAAACATATCTACCTCAATTCTTTTCTTCGCAGGAATACCGCACGATCGAAGTTCTGACGGAATTGATTATTCCAAGCCATGACGGCCCGGGCGCGAAGGAGGCCGGAGTTTCAGAGTTCATCGATTTCATGGTGAGCCGGGACGCCTCCCTGCATGAGCCGTTTCGCAATGGGCTCAGATGGCTCGACAATGCGGCGGGCCACGGGCAGTCGTTTGCACGCTTGCACCAAGCGGAACAGACGCAACTCCTCGACCGGCTTGCCTACAAGAAATTTCAGCGCGCGCAGGAGAAATCCGGACAGGAGTTCTTCCTGCTGGTGCGCCGATATACCGTCATGGGCTTTTATACAACAAGGATCGGCCTCGAAGCTCTCGATTATCCGGGGTTAAAGTTTTACGCAACATCTCCCGGGTGCCCATCTGCGCACTCCGGGCACACGGGATCTGAGGGGTGAAGTGTGACTGAGTTTGATGTGATCGTGATTGGCACGGGCGCAGGCGGCGGGATGACGATAAAGACCCTTTGTGAAGCGGGCCTGAAGGTCTGCGCCATTAACGCCGGGCGCAAGCTCGATCCGGCGAAAGACTTCCAGAACCACCGCATGCCCTACGATATGCCTTTTCGAGGTTTTGGATCGCCGCAGCAACGAGCTCAAAGCGTAGGCTACATGGATAACGAATATGTGCCGAATATATGGGAACACGACCTTGCCTACTCCACCGCGCCCGGCACCCAGTGGACATGGCCGCGCTGCTTCGCGGTAGGAGGCAAAACCAACTTCTGGGGTCGTTCGTCGGCCCGTTTTGCCGAGATTGATTTCAAGGCTGCCTCCCGCGATGGTCTTGATGTCGACTGGCCTGTCAGTTATGAGGAAATCGCGCCCTATTATTCGCGCATTGAGCGAATGATCGGCGTGGCAAGCACAGTGCAGAACCGTCCCTCCAACCCTGACGGCGAGTACCTGCCGCCTATTCGCTTCCGCTGCCGAGATTACATTATCCAAGCAGCCGCCAAGAAGGCGGGCATCCCATATCTTCCAGACCGATTTGCCCAGCTTACGGTGCCCCATGCCGGGCATCCTGCCTGCCATTACTGTGGCAACTGTACAAATGGATGCGATGTAGGTGCGTTTTTTTCTTCGCCCTACTTCTTGCTGCCGAAGGCTCACGCTACTGGAAACCTGGAACTACGAACCAGTGCTCTGGCGCGAGAGATTCTTGTAGACAGCAATGGCGCCGCCCGGGGCGTTGCCTATGTGGATCGTGTCACCCGTCAGGAAGTTGAGGTGTATGGAAAGGCGGTAGTAGTCGCCGCCTCCTGTGTCGCAACTGCGCACATTATGTTGAATTCCAAGTCACGGCACTGGCCAAATGGAATTGCCAACTCCAGCGGCCAGCTCGGGCGTAACCTCTGTGATCAACTGTACGGAACGACAGCCTATGGTTATTTGCCGCAGTTATTGGGAACGCCTAGTTTTCCTGACAATGTATCCGGGGCATCAGTGGCATGGCTGCCGCGCTGGCAGAATCTCAACAGCCCGACGGAAGAGAGTTTCCTACGCGGTTACTCGATGTACCCCGATGGTGGATGCGAAGAATTTCCTGCCTACTACGACGACATCGAGGGATATGGCCGCTCCTATAAGGCAGAAATAAAGCGCCGTTATCCAACGCCTCTCAGTTTCTATGTGCAGGCCCCCTCGCAACGGTCCGACAAGAACTTTGTCGATATTGATCCGGACAAGAACAACATCTACGGAATACCCGAGGTCCGCTTTCACTTCGAGTGGGATGACAACACCCTAAAGATGTGGGAACATGCCAAACAGGCCAGCGAAGATATATTCAAAATGGCAGGCGCAGTGTATCAGGGACACGGCGAGATCCAATCCCCAGGAACCAGCCTGCATGAAACAGGAACATGCCGTATGGGAAATGACCCAAGGCATTTCGTGACTAATCGGTTCGGTCAAACGCACGATGTACCGAATCTTTATGTCTGTGACGCCAGCGTGTTTTTGAATTGTACGGATAAAACGACGACTCTTTCTATCCTCGCTTTTTCTCTGCGGACTTCTGAATACATCCTGCAGAACTTCAAGGCAGGCACGCACAAGAGCAAGGCCGCCTAGTGACCTATGTGGGTCAATTGGCAGATTCCGGTCATTTCATGCCTGATCCAGAAGTTACTTCTGCGCCCAGCCTCTCTGAGGCAATGGAATAGACACGCGGACGCGTCTCACTGGCGTAGCTACATGAGTGCGCACAAAGACGACAACTGCACAAACACAATAACGAGGCACAGAACATTGAAGGACATCTCTCGTCGCAGATTTCTTGAGGGCGGCGCCCTGGCAACTGCCAGCCTTTTAACGCCGACCGCCAATGCTGTCATACCCGGATCTCAATCAGAGCCGAACAGTTACCGAGCTGTGGAAGCGAGTGAGCGCATCGCCGCTAACGCCTTCACTAACTCCAGCTATTATCGCCATGTTTTTTTTGATAACAGCCAGAATGCCAGGTTTTACTGGTACAGCACTGCGCAGTCTGTGGCCCCGAGCCTGCTCGTGGAAGAGGACAAGCATCTTCCAGTGGAGTCAAGAATCTTTCTAACGCCGCCGAACGCTCTACGACTTACATGGCAGTCACAGCAGGGCGGTGGTTGGGATGCGCAAGTCCATCGCATCAACTTCCGCAATCGTTTTCCTGGAATGCAAGGCAAAAATCTTTATTTATGGTGTTTTGCCCCAGATGCCATTGCTGCAGCCGATCTGCCCGAAATCGTGCTGTCAAATGCCCAGGAGGGATTGCAGGTTGCGGAGTTTCCGGGGAGCTTCACCGCGCCTGAACCATTAGGGAAGTTTTCCGGCGATATTCCCGCGGGACGCTGGGTTCAGGTTCGCATCCCTTTTGCAGAGCTTCGCACGAAATCCATCTATGATTTTCACCCAGAATCCCTGCAGAGCGTTATCTTCCATCAAGGCCGGGCCGACGGATCCCGGCACACGCTCATCATCGATGAAATACGCGTGGATGACGACCCGGAGCCCGACAGCAATACGAATGCCATCGCGCTCTCAGTGCCTGCAGGTGTGCGGGCTACCGGCTACGATCGCCATATCGTCGTGCAGTGGGAGGCTGATGAAACCGATGCTCTTGCCAGGTTTGTCATTTTTCGATCGCTCGACGGCGGCCCATTTGAGCCCATCGGCATCCAGTTGCCGGGCTTTTATCGTTACTCTGATTTCTTAGGGAAGTCAAATGCAAAGGCCGCATACAAGGTAGCCGCTGAAGACTGGCGACACAGGCAATCGACGCTTTCCGCGGAGGCAAGTGCTGCTACCCGGGAGCTTAACGATGATGAACTGCTAACTATGCTGCAGGAAGCCTGTTTCCAATACTACTGGGAGGGTGCGTGCCCACACTCCGGCATGACTCGAGAATGCATTCCCGGCGACGACCGTATAGTTGCCACTGGAGCTAGCGGCATGGGCATCTGTGCTTTAGTCGTCGGCGTTGACCGGCACTTTATTACTCGCGATCAGGGGTTGGAACGCCTCCAGAAGATTGTCTCTTTCCTCGAACAAGCTCCACGTTACCACGGCGCTTGGTCGCATTACATGAATGGGGCTACAGGACATACCATGCCCGTGTTCGGAATGTTCGATGACGGCGGAGATCTGGTGGAGACTTCGTTTATGATGCAGGGCCTGCTCACTGCACGCCAGTATTTCAACGGGCCAAGCGAACGGGAGCGCGATTTGTACAGGCGCATTACCCAACTCTGGGAGACAGTGGAGTGGGACTGGTACCGCGACGCTCCGCAAAGCGACTTTCTCTTCTGGCACTGGTCACCTGAGTGGAGCTGGCAAATTCATCATCCTCTCATTGGATTCAATGAGGTCATGGTGACCTATTTGCTGGCCATTGCCTCGCACACCCACGGTATCCCTGCCGACATGTACTATTCCGGCTGGGCCAGCCAGGCTCAAGTCGCGCGAGACTATAGACAAGGCTGGTCAGGCACCACAGATGGCAATCGTTACTCCAACGGCCACACCTATTACGGAATCAAGCTCGATGTTGGAGTGGGTCGCGGAGGGCCATTGTTTTACACTCACTATTCCTTTCTGGGCTTCGATCCGCGCGCTTTGCATGATCGCTATACGGCCTCGTATTTTGAAAACAACCACAATATTGCACTCATCAATCGCGCCTACTGCATTGCGAATCCGAAGGGCTTCCCAGGCTATGGCCCGAATGCCTGGGGTCTCACCGCCAGTGACACTCCCGAAGGCTACGAAGCTTCAGCTCCGGACGAGCTCGACGACCACGGAACCCTGACGCTGACGGGCGCTCTGGCTTCCTTCCCATACACGCCTGAGGCCTCGATGGAAGCTTTCAAGCATTACTATCGCGATCTGGGTGGTGATCTCTGGGGCATCTACGGCCCACGCGATGCCTATAATCCTGGCGCCGGTTGGGTTTCTCCCATTTACATGGGGCTCAATCAAGCGCCCATTGTCGCCATGGTAGAAAACCATCGCACTGGCCTTCTGTGGAAGACTTTCATGGCTAATCCGGAGATCGCAGCGGTACAGAAGAAAATCGATGCGGTAACTCCGAAATAAGGCAGCTCTCCGGTGAAAACAGGCGGGGAGCGCAGCAGAGACGATGCTCCTTACGTGTATCCGGCGTGATCTTAGTTTTATCCCCACCTTGGGTGGGCTTTGCAAGTCCACCAGCCCACGCACCGGCACGCAAGCTGGAGAACTGGCCGGGACTGACATACGGTAAGTCGAACAGAGGAGGAATATGTTGTATTGGGGCCGCAACGCAGGCGCCAAGCTGAGAAATGCTTGCCGCGTGAGTATTGTCATCGGAATTGGTATAACCTCCTTGGTTGCTGCCGGAACCGCACAAAGCACCGCGCCTCGCACCTCGCCTTCGAACGCGCAACTAGCTTCGCCTGCCATCGAACAGCGAGTTGACGCACTCTTGAAGCAGATGACGCTTCAAGAGAAGTTAGGGCAGTTAGTTCAATACGGCGATAGTGGATATGCTGAACCAGCGACTCCTGCTGACAACAGCCCAAGCGCTCCTGGGAAAAATCCCGAGACGCACTATCGGGTTGATGCGATGCAACTGGCAGCCACTGGAAGGCTTGGCTCAATGCTCAATACTGTGGGCGCGGCGCGCACCAATGCCTTTCAGCACGCAGCGGTGGACAAAAGCCGGCTCCACATTCCGTTACTATTTGGCGCCGATATTATTCATGGCTATCGCACCATCTATCCTGTCCCCCTTGGACTTGCCGCGATGTTCGATCCAGATTTGGTGACATCGCTCGCTCACATGTCGGCCGAAGAGGCAACCACTGGCGGCATTCGCTGGTTTTACTCGCCGATGGTGGACATCTCGCGCGATGCCCGCTGGGGACGGTCCGTCGAAGGCGCGGGGGAGGATGCTTACCTGGGTGCAGCCATGGCGCGGGCCTATGTGCGCGGCTACCAAGGTGAGAGCCTGTCGAATCCAAGTAGCGTGGCTGCGTGCGTGAAGCATTTTGCCGCTTATGGAGCCGCGGAAGCGGGCCGCGAGTATAACACTACCGACATGTCACAAAGCCGCTTGCGGCAAGTGTACCTGCCACCATACAAAGCCGCTGTGGAAGCTGGCGCGGCAACTATCATGAGTGCCTTCAACGCACTCAATGGCGTGCCTGCCTCTGCAAACTCGTTTCTGCTGCAAGACATTCTCCGCGATGAGTGGGGCTTCAATGGTCTGGTTGTGAGTGACTACACGGCCGTGATGGAATTGCAAAATCACGGAATCGCACTCGATGCGGCCACGGCAACCCGCAAGGCGATCCTGGCGGGTGTCGATGTCGATATGATGTCCCATTACTACGATACCGCGTTGCCGGCGCTGATCCGTTCGGGCCAGGTTCCGATGGCAACGGTCGATGAAGCCGTACGCAGGGTATTACGCCTGAAGTTTGCCCTGGGGCTCTTTGAGCACCCCTATGCGGAGGGCCAGGAGGTTACAACTGCGGTGCCAGAGCACAGACCGCTGGTGCGTCGGGCGGCCGAAGAGTCTTTTGTGCTGCTGCAGAACAGACCGACTCGTCAGGGTTCTCCCATTCTGCCCATCGTGTCGAAGTCACAGACGATTGCGCTGATCGGACCGTTGGCGGATGACACTGAACAGATGATTGCATCTTGGGGAGATAGCTCGAGGGTGCCCAGCGTCGTCACAGTAAAAGATGCTCTGGAAGCGCGCGCAAAGCTGACCGGCGGATCGCTTCTTTATGCAAAAGGCACTGAGATTGTTGGAGATTCCGAAAGTGGTTTCGCGGAGGCTTTGCAAGTTGCGAAGCGAGCTGACTTAGTTGTGCTCGCATTGGGTGAGTCCAGCGAGATGAGCGGCGAAGCCGGATCGCGAGCAAACCTTGACCTGCCGGGCAATCAAGAAAAGCTGCTGGAGTTAATTGCCTCCACGGGCCGCCCGATTGTATTGCTAGTTTTCTCGGGACGGCCGCTCGTGCTCACCTGGGCGGCACAACACATTCCTTCCATTATGGAAGTGTGGTTTCCCGGCACGGAAGCGGGCAATGCCATCGCCAATGTGCTGTATGGCGATGTGGCGCCGAGTGGCAAACTTCCCATGAGCTTTCCGCGCGCCGTTGGTCAGGAGCCGTTGTATTACAATCAGTTTCCTACCGGGCGTCCTCCATTGCATGACGATCTGACTGTACCTCCAGGCCCCAACTCGCGCTTTGTTTCGCGCTATATCGACGTGCCAAATGATGCACTCTTCCCATTTGGATATGGCCTGAGCTATACGAAATTCGCGTATACAAACGTTGCCGTGTCACGAAGCGCGGTGTCCATGCGCGAGGCAAATCACAATGACGCGCGACGGTTGATCACTGCGACTGCAACTGTAAAGAATATAGGCGACCGCACCGCGACAGAGGTCGTCCAATGTTACGTACGAAACCTGGGCGCGAGCCTGGAACAGCCAGTGCGCAGCCTGGAAGGATTTCGCAGGGTAACTTTGAAGCCTGGGGAATCAAAGCAAGTATCGTTCGATCTCGGCTTTCCTGAGCTTTCTTTTTACAACAATGATGGAAAAGCAATGATCGAACCGACCCATTACACGGTATGGATCGGCGGGAGTTCGCTTGCTACAGAGCACGCCAGCTTCAATATTACCCAATAGCTGGTCGTGATCAAGCGGGTGGATGGGCGTTACGGCTATCGATGAATCACAGCACTGCTGCAAATTGCTGGTTGGCGAGTTGGCAAGGATTGGGTGGAACGGATCTGGCGTCGTGAAGGGCTGAAGGTACCGCGGAAGCAGAAGCTGCATGGAAGGTTGTGGCTGAACAACGGATCGTGTGTACGGCTGCGGCCGGAGCGGCCAATCACGTCTGGTCGTACGACTTCGTGAGCGCGTTTACACACGATGGCAGAAATGTGCGTCTGCTGAACCTGATCGACGAATACACTCGCGAATGCTTGTTGATCTGGCCTGCCCGATGTTTTGTGCCAGTGAAGAGTTAGTGTAGCGCGGTCGTGAGGGGACCGGAGTTTTTGTACCAAGCGCAGTGGTAGTCTTCGACAGGTTTAAGTTGCAATAAGTACGCGGCTAGCCGCATACTCACTGGCGAATTTGCCGCCAACCTTCGATGAGTTGTTTCGCTTCGGCCAGCGTTTCGAACCAGTGCACATTGAGGCATTCATCGCGGAAAGTGCCATTGAACGACTCGACGAACGCATTGTCGGTCGGCTTGCCGGGACGGGAGAAGTCGATCTTCACGTCATTTTGATAGGCCCAGAGATCCATGGCCTAGCCAGAGAATTCACTCCCTTATCGCAGAACAGCAGTTTCGGTGTTCTGCCCTCATGTTTCAGCCTGTTCAGCGTTCGCACCATGTCCTCTCCTCCGAGGCTCTGTCCAACCTCGATGGCGTCGATAGAGGGGAAAAATCGCGGAGATGAGGAACTACGTCGAGCGCAAGGTTCAGAACCGGACCGACCTTTTCAATGCTCATTCGGCAGCCGCAAAGCAATTGCTGCACCAGCACTTGACAACTGTCACAATGCACCCGGTCAAGGACAGTAGCCGGGGCTGGTACTACGAGGCTGAAGGCACGTGGAATCTGTTAGGTAGAGATGAAAATGCCCCTCGCGAGGAGACAATTGCTCAAGACTCAAACGAGGGGCAGCTTCGGATGGTTGCGGGGGTCCGCAACGCTCCGAATTTGTGGAGACATTACAATACCCGTTTCGTCATCAGAACCTACCAAATGCCAGGTCCCCTCGGCAA
>JASIJX010000331.1 GCA_030049955.1 Acidobacteriaceae bacterium | reverse complement strand
AAGAAGACCGAAACCTTCTCGACGGCGGCCGACAACCAGACCGAGGTCGAAGTTCACGTACTGCAGGGCGAGCGCCCCATGGCCGGGCAGAACCGCACGCTGGGCAAGTTCAAGCTGGGCGGCATCATGCCTGCTCCGCGCGGCATCCCGCAGATTGAGGTCACTTTCGACATCGACGCCAACGGCATCCTCAACGTAACCGCCAAGGACAACGCCACCGGCAAGGACACGCGCATCACCATCACCTCGAGCTCGGGCCTGTCGAAAGAAGAGGTCGAGAAGATGGCCAAGGAAGCTGAGTCCCACGCCAGCGAGGACAAGGAGAAGCGCGAGGAGATCGAAGCGCGCAACCAGCTCGACGGCATGGTCTACAACATCGAAAAGATGTTGAAGGAAGCCGGCGAAAAAGTGCAGGCAGCCGACAAGACCGAAGTTGAGTCAGCCCTCGCCGACGCCAAGAAGACGCTCGAAAGCGGCGCTTCGGCAAAAGAGATGCGCGACGCCTACGAGAAGCTGACGCAGGCCAGCCACAAACTGGCTGAAGCGCTCTACAAGGCCAACGCCGCCCAGGCGGGCGCTGCACAAGGCGCACCTTCTGACGGAAGCACGGGCGGAGCGGCAGCCGGCGAACAGAAGAAGGACGAAGGCGTAATCGACGCCGAGTACGTGGACGTCGACGAGAAAAAATAAGCGAAAGCAGGAAAGTGGGTGCCCCATCCTAAACGCGCTCTTTGCGTTTAGGGTGGGAAAGCACGACTTTGGGATCTAGTAGGGGTGAGCGGTACAGTCGTTCACCCCGATCTTTGTACCTCCACCTAGTGGTGTCATCCTGAGCGGAGTCGAGGGATCTGCGGTTGCTTTTGAGCTATTAAGGGTAAGGGCGAAAACATAGGGTTGCCAGAACGAGATTTCTGCTGCCAATGAGAAAGTGACCGCGTAGGCGGAGAGCAAGCAAGGAAAAAATGGCCACCACCACCCACAAGGACTACTACGCCACTCTCGGCGTAAAAAAAACGGCGACCCAAGAGGAGATTCGCAAGGCCTTTCGCAAGGCCGCGCGCAAATATCACCCTGACGTAAACCCGGGCGACAAAAAGGCCGAGGAGAAGTTCAAGGAGATCTCCGAGGCCAACGACATTCTGAGCGACGAGAAGAAGCGCAAGATCTACGACCAGCTCGGCTTCTACTCGGACCAGATCGACCCCGCGCAGGCCGAGGCCTACGCGCGCCAGCAGAGCGCCGGCCCTGGCTATGGGCCTGGCCGCGGCGGACGCGTCGATTTCGAGGGCTTCGACTTCTCCGGCTTCGGCGGCGCTGGCGGCCAGCAAGGTGCTGAAACCGGCGGCGGTACGGGCTGGAGCAACTTCAAGGATATTTTTTCCGGCATCTTTACGGGCGCGCAGCAGCGACAGCAACCGCGCGGCCCGCAGCCGGGCGCCGATCTCGAGTACCAGGCCACAGTCGACTTCTGGACCGCCATCCGCGGCGGCCAGGCGCGCATTCAGATCAACCGGCAGGAGGTTTGCCCCACCTGCCACGGCCAAGCCTTCACCGGCGGCCCCATGCCGTGCCCGGAGTGCAACGGCACAGGCCAGGTAACGCAGATGGGCGGCCGCATGAAATTCAACATTCCCTGCCCGCGCTGCAATGGCACCGGCCGCATTACCAACGCCTGCCCCACCTGCCACGGCGAGGGCACGCTCACCCGCAGCGAGACGGTCGATTTCCGTATCAAGCCCGGAACGCGCGACGGGCAACGCATCCGCCTGCAGGGCAAGGGCAACGCCGGCGCCAACGGCGGCCCGCCGGGCGACCTGTTTTTGATCGTGCGCACCGGCACGAATCCTGTCTTCCAGCGCATCGGCGACGACATTCACCTCACCGTCCCAGTCACGGTGCCCGAGGCCTCGCTGGGCGCAAAAGTTGAAGTGCCGACCATCGACGGACGCGCGCAGCTCAAGATTCCGCCCGGCACGCAGAGCGGGCAAAAGCTGCGCATGCGCGAGCGCGGCGTGGAAAACGCGCAGCAACCGGGCCAGCGCGGCGACCAGATTGTCACGATTGAAGTAGCTGTCCCGCACCTGCAGGACGAGCGCAGCCGCGAGATCATGCGCGAGCTCGGCAAGCTCAACCCACAGGACCCGCGCAAGGTGCTGTTCGACAAACTCTAGCAGGGTCGTTTTTAGAATCTGTCATCGCTTCGCAAAATTCATGAGGTAAGCTGGTTCGGAAAAACTCCCAAAAGAACTCCCATGACCGCGAAACGCAAATCCAAAGGCGCTTACATGATCTCGGCCGTGGCCGAGATGTACGAGATCCATCCGCAGACCCTGCGCCTCTATGAGCGTGAAGGCCTGCTCAAGCCCTCGCGCACCGAAGGCAACACGCGCCTCTATACCGATGAGGATTTAGAGCGGCTGGAGTTTATCCTGAACCTAGCGCGCGACCTGGGCGTAAACATTGCCGGCATCGCCATCATCCTGCAAATGCGCGAGCGCATGGAGGAGATGAACCGGCAAATGCAGAATTTCGTCGACTATGTGCGCTCGGAGATGCTCACCCGCTTCCAGCAGGCCGCACCCAACTCCGGCTCGGCCATTGTGCCGCTCGGGCGCCCCGCGGCATCGCAGCGCGCCACTCCGCCGCGGAAAATGTAGCGCCGGTCTCTTGACCGGCTGTCGTGCGGGTCTTCCTACCCCGCACCGGTTGCGAGGCTATCCCATCCCGGTATGCTGTAACCAGCATGTCCCTCGCTTTCCTTGGTCTGGCAATCTTTGGAATTTTTACGTCCACCGTCTTTGCCGGAATGGTCCTGTGGGCCATTCCGCGCTATCTCGGCGAGCGCCGCGCGGCCCAGGCGCAGCTTGCAGCCCGGCCAGGCTTCACGCCGCCGCTCACGCTGCTCAAGCCGCTTGCCGGCTCCGAGCCCGGCCTCGAAGAGCACCTGACCAGCTTCTTCCTGCAGGACTACCCTGAGTACGAAGTCCTCTTCTGCGCCCGCGACACCAGTGACGCAGGCTTGGCGATTGCCCAGCGCGTTGCAGCGCGGTTCCCGCAAATCCCGGCGAAGTTTCTCTCAACCGGCGGCCAGCCTGCCTACATCAACGCCAAAGTCGCTTCCATGGAGCTGATGGAGGCCCACGCCGAGCACGACATCCTGGTCATCAGCGACAGCGATGTGCGTGTCACGCCTGATTATCTGCGCGCCGTTGCCCTGCCGTTCGCCGACCCGCAGGTGAGCGGCGTCACCTGCCCTTACCGCGGCGTCGCTGCCGAGGGCGGCTTATGGGCGCGTCTCGAGGCCGTTGGCATGAGCGTCGAAATGACTGCAGGCGTGCTGGCCGCGCGGCTAACCGAAGGCATGCGCTTCGTCCTCGGTCCCACCATGGCCTTCCGCCGCGCAACCATTCGCCGGCTCGGAGGCTTTCGCGTCACCGCCGACTACTGCGCCGACGATTTCGTGCTCGGCAATGAGACCTGGAAGCTCGGAGAAACCATCGTCCTCAGCCATCACGCCATCGATCACGTCGTTCTCAATTCCAGCTTCATCTCCTCGATGAAGCACCAGGCACGCTGGATGAAGTCCACGCGCTTCTCACGACCCAAAGGCCACTTCGGCACGGCGCTGAGCTTCAGCGTGCCGTTCGGGCTGCTGGCGCTCGCCGCGGGCTTCGGCGTGGGCGATCCCGTGCTCGGAGCCGCGCTCCTGGCCTTCAGCGTCGCCACGCGCCTCGCGCTTTCGATTGGCGTCGGCCGTCTCGTAGTGCGCGACCCCAGCTGGTTCGGCCTGCTCGTCCTTTATCCCATTCGCGATCTCATGGGCTTCGGTTTCTGGACGGCCAGCTACATCAGCCGCCGAATTCTCTGGCGCGGGCGCGTCTACGAACTTCTGCCCGGCGGCAAAATGCGCGCCGCGCAATAAATGCGACCTGAGGTAATCAGTTTTGCCCAGCCTTGAGATTACTTTCGGTATTCACTAGTTACCTCCTCGTAATAGGGAAAATCTCAGTCTCATCTTGCCCCCGAAGGCCGTCCGTATGATTCTGGAATTGCCATATTCACTACCGGATTTTCGATCGGCAGAGTGAAGCTGCACGGCACGATTTGCAGCCGTTTCCCTCACTTTTCGGGCTGCCGTTTTCCGCTATTTTTGCTTTTCTCAAAGCCGCCCGCTCGGCGGCGCTGTAGTACTGCGTCCGGTGAAGAAATCGTTCATTTCAGGACCGTGCAGGTCCAGCGCTGCGAAGTTTTTGGGGGGAAATTATGACGCTTATCTCGACTCAACACATACCTTTGACCAATGCATATCTCTGTGAAGACTGCCACTGCGTGGGAAATTGCGCAGAGCAGTGCCCGGCTTGCGCGTCCGCGGCATTGATGGGGTTGGCGGGTGTTCTGAATCGTGAACAGCCAAAAGCAACGACACAGATCAGATATTCCTGGGGAAGTGCAAATTTTTTCCACCAGGAACGCAACAGAATCTCGGCATAAGTGTTAGCGAACATGTAACCCGGACTCTGCCTTCTAATCCGTCACATTCGCATCGTCAGAAAGCCGGCGATCCGGCATGGAGCGTAGTTGCTCTCGAGATCCGGATCAGTCACGGCTCAATGCATTACAGTTCTTTGCTGGTTGTATCTTTCGGGCGCGCATGCGCACGTTTAGCCCTGGTTTTCTTCTCTGCGAGAGGGACGCATGGCAAGTTCGGAATTCTGGCAACGCCTGTCGGCGTCGTTCCAGTCGGGTCGAGAATGGGAATCGCCGGCAGTGGAGAAGTTGCCTCCCACCGGCCGCGGGTCGATGGCGTTGTGGATGTTGGCCGATGCGGTGACGATTGTGGCCGCGGCGGCGGCAGCGGCGCTTTACCGGCTGCACGCGGTTTCTCTTTCTGAAGTGCAGACCTTCTGGACGGGCACGGTCTTCCCCAAGCATCCGCTGGGCATTCCCGCAGCGCTGTTGTGCGGCTTCATGCTGGCGATCCTCACCGCCAGCCGGCGCATGCATCTCTACGAGCCGCTGCGGCTCAGCGGTTTTTTCCGCGAGCAGCG
>JASIJX010000006.1 GCA_030049955.1 Acidobacteriaceae bacterium | reverse complement strand
CACGGGATTAATTCAGACAAACTGCACGCAGGCGACCAGATACATGCGAAAGTCATGCAATCGATCCCCGGAACCACGGTGCGCCGCGGCTCCAGCGTGGTGGGCAGGGTGATCGCGGTAAACTCCGGCAACAGTGGGCCGGCGACAGTAGCAATTCGCTTCGACGCGGTCCACTCGCGCGGGCAAAGAATCCCCATCTCCACAGATCTGCGCGCGATGGCCTCGCCCATGGAAGTGCAGATGGCGCAGGTCCCCGAAGACATGTCCGATCGCGCCCTCACCCCCGAGACGGCGACCACGCGGCAGATCGGCGGTGACCAGGTGTATCGCGGCGGCGGGCCGGTAGCGCGGGGCACAATACCGGTAGGTAAGCCCGCGCCGTATGGCGTCGTGGCCGTTCCGCAGACGGCCGCGAACGGGCCTTGCCGCGGCGCCGAAGGGAACGGGCAGCCGCAGGCATTGTGGCTGTTCTCTTCGAGCGCCTGCGGGGCGTACGGATTCAACAATCTGCGCATCGAGCACGCCGGCCGCTCCAGCGGCACCATCGTGCTCTCGTCCGACAGGACCAACCTGAAAGTTGGCGGCGGCAGCGCCCTGCTGTTGCGCGTGCAGGGCTTGTAAGAACGCCGCGCGGAACTACTTGCGCCACGGAATCAGGTGCCTCGGGCTGTGTTCGCCGGTTTCAAGCAGCACAAAGGCGTTGCCGTCGGGGTCGCGGACAAAAACCAGCTTCTTCTCGCGGTCCACCTTTAGGCCGGCGCTGTGCAGCTCGTCGGCAACCCTGTGGGCGTCGTCAATGGGAAACAGGAACTGCGGCTGGTCATTGACGTGCGTCGAGTGAAGCTCGATCCGCAGATCGGGGTTGGCCGGGATCGACAGACGGACACTTGAGCCCTCCGGCTCGGCATCGAAGCCGAGAGCTTCATAGAACTTTCGCGCCGCTGCGACATCATCCACCGGCTGCTCAAAGCCGAGCAGCTCGTCGGACACCCGCCGGTCGCCCAGGTGCTGGCCCTTGTCACGCATGTGGCGCGAGTCCGGCATGTACTGCGTGAATTCAACGGTGCGATTCCGCCAATCCCCCATTGTGATGAGGAGATTGCCGGCGCCAGCCAACCGCACCGGCGTGGGTCGCAGGCCGGCAGCGGAATAGCGCGCGTACAGCGCCTTCAGGTCTCCCGACTCAAAGCAGGCGTGCATAAAGCCGAGCGGCTGTGTCGATTCGGTCTGCGGGTAGACCTCGATGAACTGCATGTCGTTTACCTTGATGAAGACCTGGAGAATGCGTCCCTGCTCCACATTCGTGAACGCTTCCTCAAAGCCCAGCTTGCCGAAGAAGTTCACCTCGCGGTCCAGGTCGCTGACGCGCAGCGCAATATGGGCCAGGCCGGTAATCTCGCCATCGTCTGTCACGCGTGGCCCGCTTTGCCCGGTCGTTTGCGCGCACAGCGTCATGGCCGTGCACAGCCCAAGAGCCGCTGCGACGGTAATCCTCCAGTGCTTCATCATTCGTCCTTCCTCCTTATCGGGTCACGACGCGTGCTCGTCCCTCAATCTTCCGTTAGCGTGCATATTCCTCGCGAGATGGCGTAAAGATGTCGAGCACCTCCGAGTTGGCCAGAGCCCAGGCCTGGTGCTCCACCCCGCCGTTCACCACAACACTGTCGCCGCTGCGCAGTTCGCAGCTTTTGCCGCCTGCTTCAAACCGGATGCAGCCGCTGACCACATAAACGATCTGGTGATGGGGATGGCTGTGGCGCGCGCCCGCCCATCCGCTCTCCAGTTGGTGCCGAACCAGCATCAACTGCGGGTTGTGAGCCAGCACCTGGCGCAGCACCCCCGGTTCCGGTGTGCTTGCCAGTTGCGCATCGCCCGGCACAAAGATCGCATCGCGTTCGCTCATGGCGTTCCTTTCCTGCCGCTTGCCCTGCGGCACCTTTTGGGCCAGCTTGGCGTCAGCGGTTCAGCCAGCCGCCATCAACCACCAGCAGATGTCCGTGCACATAGTTACTCGCGGCTGAGGCGAGAAATACCGCCGCGCCGGCCAGGTCGTCAGGTTTTCCCCAACTGCCTGCCGGGATGCGCTCCAGAATCTGGCGGGCGCGCTCAGGATTCTTGCGCAGAGCCTCGGTATTGTCAGTGTCCATGTATCCGGGCGCGATGGCATTCACGTTCACACCCCTTGAGGCCCATTCATTCGCAAACGCCTTGGTGAGTTGCGCCACGCCGCCCTTGGCCGCCGCATATGCGGGCACAAAAACGCCGCCCTGAAACGAGAGCAACGATGCGATGTTAATAATCTTCCCCGACCCGCGCGCCAGCATATGCCGGCCTGCAAGCTGCGTGAGCCGGAAAACGCTTGTGAGATTGACGTCGAGCACGGCCTTCCAGTCTTCCATCGACTGGTCGACAGCGGGCGAGCGGCGAATGATCCCGGCGTTGTTGACCAGGATGTCGAGCTCCCCAAAGTGACGAATCGTTTCGTCAACCAGGCGCGCGCATACCTCGGCGTCGGCCAAGTCGCCGGAAAGAGCAAGCGCATTGCCGCCGATTTTGTCACGCGTGGCCTCTACTGGCGCACCGTTCCCCGTTGCACCGTCCTTCGTTCTCGAACCGTGTACTGCAACGCTTGCTCCGGCCTCCGCAAGCGCAATCGCAATGGCCGCGCCCAGGCCGCGCGAGGATCCCGTAACTAGAGCAACCTTGCCCTTCAGACTGAAGCGATCGAGGATCAAGTTCGTCCTTCCCGCGTGATTTGGTTTCACGATTATCTTACCCGCGCGGCGCGGGTTGCGGATTAGACGACATCATGGATGGCCGCCAGCCGCGCGATCTCGACGCGGGCCGGGATTGCGGAAGAAGATTAAAAACGGAATGCAAAGCAGGCTGAGGTAGGCCAGCAGCCGGAAAACGTCGATATAGGAGGC
Source organism: Acidobacteriaceae bacterium (assembly GCA_030049955.1). Next base: position 8,350 of record JASIJX010000006.1, on the reverse strand, counting down.
GAGCGTGGCCTGCTGCACCATGCTGCGGTAAATGGAGCCCATAGCCAGGCGCGAAGCAGAACCGGCCCCGCGTTGTTCAGAGAAGAACCCCGAGAGTTGCTGAAGGCTGTTCCAGTACGCCGGATTACTGCCGGTGAGGTTGCCGACCATCATGCTCTGGTGGGCCTGTGCGCCGCGCGTCAGCAGCGTGGTTACCAGCGAGATGCCCAGGCTGCCGCCGAGATTCCGCAGCAGGTTGTAGAGCCCGGTTCCCGCGCCCATCAGTTCGTTCGGCAGCGTCTTCACTGTCAAGGTCGTGAGCGGAACAAACAGAAACCCATTGGCAAATCCGTTGATGATATTCGGCCAGACCACGGTGCTCATGCTCATCGAGAGGTTCAGATCGCCGAGCATGAACAGCGAAACCGCGCGGATGACAACGCCGATCGCAATAAGCAGCCGCTCGTCCACCCGGCCGATGAGCCGGCCGGCAATGAGCATCGAAAGAATTGCGCCAATACCGCGCGGAGCCACGGCAAAACCGCTGTCGAAGGCGGTGTAGCCAATCAGGTCCTGCAGGAAAAGCGGCAAAATAGCCGTGGTGCCGTAGATGATGATGCCCAGCAGGCCGATGAGAAACGTGCCCGTAGCAAGATTCCGGTCCGCCAGCACGCGCAGGTTGACAATGGGCGAGCTTGACCTGAGCTCACGCACCACGAAGACGATGAACGTGACAATGGCGATGCCGACAAACCAGCGCACCCAGACGGCGCCGAACCAGTCCGCCTCCTGGCCTTTATCAAGCACCACCTGTGTCGCGGTCAGTGCGATGGCGAGGAATCCGAATCCCATGTAGTCGACGTGCCACGCAGAACCCTGCCCATCACCACGCCCATTACCATGTCCAATCCAGGGCGGGTCCTCGACAAACGTGTGGATCATGATCAGCGCGAGGATGCCCACCGGAACATTGATGTAGAAGATCCAGCGCCAGGTGTAGTTGTCGGTGATCCAGCCGCCCATAAGCGGCCCCAGCAGCGGGCTCACGATGATGCCCATGCCGTAAACGGCCATCGCCTGGCCGCGCTTGTTCACCGGGAAGCTTTCGAGCAGCACGGCTTGAGAAACCGGCTGCAATCCCCCGCCGGCCGCACCCTGCAGCACGCGCGCCGCGACCAGCATTCCCAGGCTCGTCGCCGCGCCGCACCACATCGAAGCCAGCGTGAACACCGCCACCGACCACAACTGGTAGCGCTTGCGGCCAAGCAAATTGCTGAGCCAGCCCGAAGACGGCAGAACGATAGCGTTGGAGATCAGGTAGCTGGTCAGTACCCAGGTTGATTCGTCGCGCGTAGCCGAAAGACTGCCCGCGATGTGGGGCAGCGAAACCGTGGCCACTGAGGTGTCCAGCACCTCCATGAACGTGGCCAGCATCACTGAAAACGCGATCAGCCAGACGTTGTGGTTGGGACGCCATGCGGAGTGATCGGGAGAATGATCGATTGCGGCTCGTCCCGCTCCGGTGCGGCCCGTTCTCAATTGCCCGATTTCTGCTTCCGCTTGCCCTTGCGCCGCCACACTACAAGATTAATTGCTGCTGCGCAATCGAACCGCATTGCAATCCTGTGCAGCAAATTATCGCGAAGCCGGGACAACTTGTTTTTTGTTTTTTGGCACAATGAGGAGTATGAGATTGACTGGGCGCGACGCTCTTCTCGTCGTCGATGTGCAGAACGATTTCTGTCCTGGGGGCGCGCTGGCAGTCGATCGAGGCGACGAGGTGATCGATCCGATCCACCGCATGGCGCCGTGCTTAGAACACGTCCTGCTCACCCAGGACTGGCATCCTGCCAATCACTTCTCGTTTGCCTCGAACCATCCCGGCAAGCGCCCCTACGAATCGATTCAGACCGCGCATGGTCCGCAGACGCTATGGCCCATCCACTGCGTGCAGGGAACATCCGGCGCAGAGTTTCATCCGCGGCTCCATTTGCCACAGGCAGAGCTGATTCTGCGCAAGGGCTATCGCCGCGACCTCGACTCCTACTCCGCGTTCTTTGAGAATGACCGGGTAACGCCCACCGGACTGGCGAGCTACCTGCGCGAGCGCGGTCTCAAGCGCATCTTCCTTGCCGGCCTCGCCTACGACTATTGCGTAGCATACTCGGCGCTCGACGCGCGCAGGCTGGGCGTAGCCGCGGTTGTGGTCCGCGATGCCTGCCGCGCCATCGACCTTCACGGCTCGCTAGCGGACATGGAAGCACAGTTCGCCAACGCCGGCGTCGAGGTTGTAGAGACGGCGGAAGTTTTTCGCTGAGCTGTGGGCAGAAACCACCACAGCCGTTTCTGGCAGGCGGCTATTGTCACTGCCGTAACGCGTAGAATCGAAGAAGGGACTGCCTGCTGATTCTGCTCGCCAATTATGTCGCGCAACTTCTACATTCTCGCCGGCACGCTGCTTCTGTTCGCGCTTATTGCCGGCTGCATGACGCTCGTGCCATCAAGCTTTCAGCCAGGGCTGCCGGCAAACGGCTCGCTCTGGCGGACTATCGCCACCGTCTTCCTTCTCTGCGGGCTGGTGTGTGCCTTCATCGGCATCATGACCAATCTTTTTGAGCAGGTGGAACGGCGCAACGAGCAGGCGCGCCATGACGCGCGGCGCAGGCGGCGTAATCGCGACCTGTAAGCGCCGCTCCCGGTAAAAAACCCCGGACAGAATCCCGGTTAAAATTAAAGATATGGGAGCTTTCCGCTCCATCCCAGATCGGGACAAGGATTGGCTGAGCCGATGTACGAAGTCACCGTGGAGGCTGGATTTTCCTCCGGACATTTTCTGCGCAACTACCGCGGCAAGTGCGAAAACCCGCACGGCCATAACTACAAGGTGCGCGTAACGCTCGCCGGCTCTACGCTGGACGGGGCAGGGCTGCTGCTCGACTTCAAGCTGCTTAAACAGGTGATGAAGCCGGTGATCGAGCGCATCGACCACCAGATGCTGAACGATCTCGAACCATTCACCACGATCAACCCCTCGGCCGAAAACCTGGCCAAATTCTTCTACGACGAGACCAATAAGCAGCTCGACGGCATGACCTCCGGCCGCGTGCGCGTGAAGGACTGCACTATCTGGGAGACCGACACGACCACAGCCACCTATTACGAATAGGTCCGTCTCTGTCGTTGCATCACACCCGGCCCAATCTCAGGATTTTCCTTCCAGCTTCTCCGCCAGCTTTACACCCGGGCTTTCTTCCGGCTCATCGAGCGTCGCTCTGCGCAGCTCGCCGGTCTCTTCCTCGAGGAGCCAGCGGCGCAGTTCGAGAATGTCGTTGGCGCGCACGATGCCGACAGGTTTCAGGCTGCGCGAAGACTCCACCACCACCACGTTCTCCACGTTCTTCAGCATCATGTCGCGATGCACGCGGTCTACGGATTCACCCGGGTAGGCGATCACGAAATCCTGCCGCGCCAGCTCGCGCATGGTGAAGTGGTGGTCGGGCGGCTCCATCCGCAGCAGATCGTGCGCTTCCACAATGCCGACCAGCACGTCAGAGGAGTTCACCACCGGGATAAACGCGATCTCGCCGGGGACGAACTTCTCGATGACGGCCCGCAACTCTTCGTCCGCCTTCACCACTCCGAACTGCTTGCGCATCACCTGGTCGATGCGCGCGCGCATCAGCACGGGAACGGAGTAATCCTGCAGAATGATGAGGCCCCGCTTCACCAGCTTGACCGTCATGATGGAATCGCGGCTGAACAGGCGCACAAATCCATCCGAGATCATTACGCAGATGATGAGCGGCAGCAGCGAATTGGGATTGTGGCTCAACTCGAAGAGAAACACGATGCTGGTGAACGGCGCGCGCGCAATTCCTCCAAACACCGCGGCCATGGCAACAAGCGAGTAAAATCCGGGATCGCTCACCAGTGTCGGCAGCATGTGCTTAAACGCCATGCCGAAGACCGCGCCCAGTCCGCCGCCCACCACCAGCGAGGGCGCAAACACGCCGCCCGTTGTCCCCGAGCCGAGCGAGATCACCAGCGCCCAGAACTTGGCCACGGATGCGCCGATGAGGCCGCCCACGCCCATGCGATCGTTGAGCATGTCGCGGATCGTGTCGTAGCTCGTCCCGAATGCGCGGGGATAGAAGTACCCGATGACGCCAAGGATGACGGCGCCGATCACCGGACACCATATGGCCGCATATTTGATGGGCAGCTCATCAAAGAAATCCTCGAGCCACGAGAGCACGCGGATCATAATGATGCCGACGATGCCCATCAAAATTCCCATCAGGGCGAACAGCCAAAGCTCTCGCATGCCGGTGATCTTGTACGCGGGCATCGGGAACAGCGGCGCCCATCCGGCAAAGTGAACGCGCACGCCGGTGGCGACTGAAGCAGCAAGCGCCACGGGGATGAACGAGCGCGCTCGCAATTCGAACAGCAGCAGTTCAATGGCCACCAGGATTCCGGCCAGCGGCGCAGTAAACGTCGCGGCCATTCCCGCAGCGGCTCCTGATGCCAGCAGCACGCGCCGGTAATACGGCGTAAGCCCCAGCCGTTGGCCGAGCAGCGAGCCGATCGCGCCACCCGTCTGGATAATCGGCCCCTCGGCGCCGAACGGCCCACCCGTGCCAATGGCCAGCGCTGTCGCCAGCGGCTTCAGGATCGCTACCCGCAGCCGCATGCGGCTGTGGCCGAACAGCACAGCTTCCATGGCTTCAGGAATCCCGTGGCCCTTCAGTGTCGGCTCAAAGAAATAGATCAGCAGGCCCACCACCAGTCCGCCGATGGCCGGAATCAAAATTACCCAAAGCCCAAGGTGATTGTTGGTGGGATAGACCTGGGTGAATGAGATACGGCCATAGAAGAACATGTTGGTGAAGAAGTAGATCAGCTCAATGAGCCCCTGCGCCACCAGGCCGCCGATAGCGCCGACGATCAGCGCGTAGCCGCAGATCTTCACCACCTGCGGCTCGAGCGCGATGCCGAATTGCCCCTTGTCATGCGAAAACACCTCTGTGCTTGTCGCAAGTTCGGAAACAGGGAGATCGGCCATTGAACCTCCTTTATCGCTGCCGCCGTCGGCCCGGCCGGCTTGCGGTCCGGCGAAGACCGCAAGCCATCGAATCCATTACACGGCGTTCATATACACTTCCGCAACTTCGCTCTCGTCTGGCGAATTCGGCTTCCGCAACCGCAGCGCGTGCAGAATATCCGTCTTCGTTACGATGCCGATAATGCGGTGATTCTCCACTACCACCACCAGCATTGGCTGCATATGGGTGCCCAGCAGCAGGCGCAGCGCTTCGGTCACATCGGCATCTGGAGTGACTCTGTGCACGCGCTTGTCGGTAATCTCTTCCACGCGCATTGTGCCCCACTTTTCCGGAGGCACCTGGCTCATCGCCCACAGGCTGCATGTGCCCAGCAGGTGGTCGCCATCGAACACCGGGAAGATTTCGTGATGTTCATGCGGCGACAGCGTCTGTGCAAACTCGCGCAGCGTCAGCGATGATGAAACCGTAATCAACTGCTGCTGCATCAGTTCCTTCACTGCAATGCCATGCAGCTCCTGCACCTTGATGCCTTCGTGCAGCCGTTGATCGCCGGAGGCCGAAGCATCGCCGGAGACTGCGTAAGCCACCGCAGCGCCAACCAGCGCAGGAATAATGAACGCGTGCCCGCCCGTCGCTTCGGCAACAAAGACCACCGCGGCCAGCGGAGCCTTATACCCCGCCGCGATAAAGGCCGCCATGCCCACCGCCGCGTAGAGCTCCGGCGTAGAGCTGTGCACGATGGTCTGCGCGAACGCCAGGCCGAACGATCCGCCGGTGAGGAACAGCGGCACGAACATGGCACTCACGCCTCCGCAGCCGAGCGAAAAAATCGTCGCCGCCATCTTGAGCACTCCGAACCATACCAGTTCCAGGCTCGTGTGCGAATGGCCGAGGATCAGCCCCACTGCTTCATAGTTCGCGCCGAGGGGAACCAACTGCCCAGGATAGTAGTGGAGGAACGCAACGCCGCACAGTCCGGTCAGCAAACCGCCTACAGCGAGCTTCACCCAGTGCGGCACAGGCGCCGACACGCAGAAGGCCCGCGCGCGGCGAAAGGTGACCACGAACGCCATGCCGATCAGGCCGATGATCAGGCCCAGCAGCGCGCACCACACCAGGTCGCGCCGCGTGAAGGATATGCCGCTGGCAAAATCAAACAGCGGAGCGCTGCCCAAAAATGCGCTCAGCGTCATAAACGAAACCACTGAGGCGATCAGTGACGGCAGCAGCGCTTCGTGCGCCAGATCGTCCTTATAGGGCATCTCGAGCGAAAACACGATGCCGGTCAGCGGCGCGCGGAATACGGCCGACATGCCCGCCGCTGCGCCGCAAATGAGCATGATGCGCCGGTCGCGCGCGTCGAGAGTGAGCCAGCGGCTGCGCCGCAGCTTCGTCCACAACCAGGAGCCAATCGCGCCGCCGCCGTAAATGCTCGGCCCCTCGAGCGCCGCGCTGCCTCCAAAGCCCACGGTCGTGATGGCCGCCAGCAGCTTTGGCCAAAACGGTCGCATCTCGATTTCGCCCTGGTGCTCGTGGTACGAGCGGATAATCTCCTCGGTCGAGTGTTCGTCCGGATCCGGCGTGCAGAATTGCATGATCAGGCCGGTCGCAATAAAGCCCAGTAGCAGCCCGGGAACGATCATCCAATGATGATGCAGATAATAATTGAGGATCGGCGGCCACATTTTATGCAGGATGATGATGGCGATCGCCGTAATCACCAGCCCTGTGACCGCGCCAATAATCGGAGCAATCACCAGCCATTTGCGCAGGTCGCGCGCATAGACGGCCGTCAAATCCTCATGAACCAGAGGAATATATCTGCGAATCAACGGGTGCGAAAAAAATCCGCCGGAGGGACGCTTTATCTCTGCCTGTCTTCCCGGTTTATTCAATTGAAAAAATGCCTCTCGCGTTAGTTTTGGCGGCTTGCAAATCTATATCACACCGCGATATTATCTTAATACGATATGAATGGCAGAGCAAGAGCCTCCGTTAGAGCCTTAGCCAGCGAGTTCTATTCTCCGCAAATGGTGCGCGAACTGGCGCAGTTTCGCTATGGCCTGCGCAAGTTTCTCCGCTTCAGCGAGCTTGCCGCCCGCGATTATGGCATCACGCCGCAGCAGCATCAGTTGATACTCGGCGTACAAGGCTTTACCGGGCGCGGCTCGGCCACCATCTCCGAGCTCGCCGAGTTTCTCCAGGAGCGGCACCACTCGGTTGTGGGTCTCGTGGAGCGCGCAGTGCACAGCGGTCTGGTGATCAGAACGCAGGACGCAGCCGATCGCCGCGTAGTCAATGTTTCGCTCACGCCGGCCGGTGAGAAGATTCTTGCCGGGCTGAACCGTCTGCATTACGAAGAGGCGAAGCAATTGCGCGGCCTGTGGCAAACTTGCGAGTTACCCGCCGAACATGCGGCCGTGAAAAAAGCCGCCATTGCAAAGCACATCAACGCCTGAAGGCCCGATTCTCAGCACGCACGCTCTCGAGCACGAGCCACACGACTGAGTCGAATGCGCTGCCAGTCAGAGCCAGCGCCTCCTCAATTCCGTTAAAATGGCTTTCGTTCGGAGAGCCAACGGTTTATGCCCAATCTTGCGCCAGAGCCTGCGCGCGTCGCCATCGATCTCGGCGCGGAAAGTTGCCGCGTCTCCCTGCTTCGCTGGAGCGCTAGCGACACGTCAGTCCGGGGCGGCAGCGATCCCACTGTCGAACTCGTTCACCGCATTCCCAACGGTCCTGTTCGCAGCGGCGACCGCCTCCACTGGCCGTTAAGCTCCATTCTCGCCGGCCTCGAAGAAGGCCTGCGCAAATGCGCCGCCAAAGCGCCTGAAGGCATCGCCTCCATCGCCGTCGATAGCTGGTCGGTGGATTACGTGCGCATCGCGCCAGACGGGACGGCACTCCGCGATCCCTTCTGCTACCGCGACGAGCGAACAGTTGCCGCAAAAGAACGCGCCGACGCCGTCGTTCCCGAATTCGAGCTCTACCAGCGCACTGGCGCACTGCCGCTGCGCATCAACACCGTCTACCAGCTCATGGCCGACAGCGATGCCGGAATCGACGCGCGCACTCCCTGGGCCATGTTCCCCGAGTTCATTCTCTATTGGCTCAGCGGCCGTCGCGTGGCCGAGTACTCGAACGCCAGCCACTCTGGCCTCGTCAACCTCAAAACCTGTGGCTGGGATCACGAAGTCTTCCGCGCGCTCGGTCTTTCCATCGAAGCAGCCCCACCCATCGTTCCCGCCGGCACCATCCTTGGTCCTCTCAAGGGCCCGCTCACTGCGCTCGACGCCTTCCGCGAC
>JASIJX010000035.1 GCA_030049955.1 Acidobacteriaceae bacterium | reverse complement strand
GCTGGGGACTTCGACGCGTCCTCGCCCCACGGCAAGATCGCCCTGGAAGAACACTTCGCGCTGGCCGAAATCATCGGACAAACCTACGCGGTTAAAGATCTGTCTGACGCAATTCGCCCCAAACTCCTCGATCTCGGCGAAGGCCGCATTGCAGACATGGATCGCGGCGGTCTCGAATTGTGCATCCTTTCTCTCACCGCGCCCGGCATACAGACCGTTCCCGACACGTCGCAGGCCATCTCCCTGGCGCGGCGCGCGAACGACCATCTTGCCGAAAACATCGCGAAGAATCCCAAACGCCTCAAAGGCTTTGCTGCTCTGCCCATGCAGGATCCCGAGGCCGCTGCGCAGGAGTTGACGCGTTGCGTCAGGCAGCTCGGCTTTCTTGGCGCGCTGGTCAATGGGTTTTCGCAAATGGGCTCGGCGGATTCAACCGTGTTCTATGATCTGCCGCAATACAAGCCCTTTTGGGCCACGGTTCAGGACCTCGATGTCCCGTTTTACCTTCATCCCCGCCGGCCCCTGGAAACACAACTGCAGGCCTACGATGGGCAAGCGTGGCTAGCCGGCTCGCCCTGGGGATTCGCAGTCGATGCTTCCACTCACGCACTGCTGCTCATGAGCAGCGGCCTGTTTGACGAATATCCGAAGCTCAAGCTCATTCTTGGCCATCTTGGCGAAGGCATTCCTCACGGCATCTGGCGCGTCGACAATCGCATACGCCGCAGCGGCATAAGTCTCAAGGCGCAGCGTCCGCTCGCCTCCTATTTGCGTGAAAACTTTTACATCACAACCAGCGGCAATTTCCGCACCCATGCCCTCACAAATGTCATTCTCGAAGTCGGCGCCGACCGCGTGCTGTATTCCGTCGACCACCCCTACGAGGACGTCGTCGAAGCTCAAACCTGGCTGGACCACTGTGCCATCAGCGATGCCGACCGCATCAAGATTGCTCGCCTCAACGCATGCAAGCTATTCCGCCTTCAGCAACCGAACCAGCAATTTGAGCCGGGCGCTTCATCCTAAGGGTGATCTTTGCCCTTAGCGTGGACCGGCCGATTTTCAGTGCTTTACTCAACCTGGATCATCGTTTTGAGTGCGATATCCGCCGACAACACAGACGGCAAGCTTCACTCTGGACCAGCCAGCCAGTAGGCGCGTCGGGCGGTGACTCGCAACTTGGTAGAATCGGCCTGTACATCGATCAAGTGAAGCCCGGCTTCGTGGCCGCCTGGTTGGAACCCCAAGGTGATTCCATTGTGGAAGTCTGAAACGGTCTCAAGCATCGCGGAGTTGAAGTCGCGCTGATCGTCGAACTGGAATTCCGTGCCCCCAGTCAGGTACGCGATCTCTTTGGCCATCTGTTGGTCGAGCGCTCGGCAAGTTACCTCTAACGCATCGTCCATGCCATGCCCGAGTTTTTTCGTGTGCGCTCGCGCGGTGTACGTTTTCTCGCTCGGGAACGTCAGACTATAGACAACAGTGCTGGAGATTCCGAGTTCTTCAAGCAGCGATCGAGAAGAGGTCGAACTGCCTGCATCTCTTCCTTGGCTGAGAAGGAGAACTACTCGGCGAAAGCGTCCCGGCTCGTCCTGTAACTGCCGTATGCCGAACGCAACCGCATCCTTGATCGCAGCACCTTTGTCGCCGGGGCGTTGATGGGTCAGCGCGTAATCGACGCCGTCCGTTCGAGCAGGGAAGGACCATACTTGCCGGACGCGGCTATCAAAGGTAACAAGGGTAATTTCATGAACCGAGTCTCCGGCCAACCATCCAATCAACTCGGGCAAATTTGTATATGTTGCGAGGAACCGGCTCGCCGAGCCGCCAGTCTGCATAAGAATGACCAGCGAAACGGGAAGTCCCTTCGTATTGATTTCCGTTAATTTTTCCGGACTGCCATTGTCGAAGAGGCGCAATCCATCGATGTCTGGGTGACTCAATATCCCGCCATCTTTAGTATTGATGAGCGCAGGCACCCAAACAAATGTGCTATCCACTTTCAAAAGAGGAGGCGCCTGTTCGTTTGCGCTTCGCGATTGCGCGACTGACGAGATCGTCGCAAAGCGCCCCATCAGGGTCATTAGTCCGCAAAGGATGAAGCTGTATTTCACTTTGCTTTACTCGCGCCTTTCTGTCTCGAAAGACATCGTACCGAACGCAAGCTGAGGTTGTGAACGAATCACCACCGAGCCTCCTCAACGAAGTGGCGAGTCCCGCGGCGTCTACTCAACCTGAATCGTAGTCTTGAGCGCAATATCCGCCGAAGAGTCCCCAACCATCAGGCGCACGGGTTCCGGTTCGACGCGAAATGCATGTGTATTTACATCCCAATACGCAAGCTGTGAAGCCGGTAGCTTGATCGAAACGGTCTTTGTCTGGCCAGCGCCAACCGCGACTCGCCGAAAGCCTTCCAACTCCTCGCGCGGACGCGACACCGCCGAATGCAAATGCTCGACATAAAGCTGAATCACTTGATCTCCGGCGCGGTTGCCGGTGTTGGTGATGTCGACACTCACCGTCAAAGAGCCGTCTTTCGCGAGCCGTTGTGAACTCGTGCGCAGGTTCGAAAATTTGAAGCTCGTATAGCTTAGCCCAAAGCCGAAAGGATAGAGCGGCTCACCTTTGAAATACATGTAGGTGTAACCATCGCGAATGTTGTAATCCATGCGCGGCGGCAACTGATCGGCGGATTTGGGCCAGGTGCGCACCAGATGGCCGCCAGGGTTGTAGTCACCAAACAGAACTCGCGCGAGCGCCGTGCCTTCATCCTGCGACGCATGAGCCATGGTGAGAATCGCCGGCACGTTATCTTCCGTCCAGTTGATCGTGTACGGAAAGCTCGTGATAAGCATGACCACCGTGCGCGGATTCTTGACAAACACCTGCTTGATGATCTGCTCCTGATTCAAATTCATGGTTTCGCGATCGCGACCCTCGCGTCCGTCGCCGGGATCTGTGCACGGCAATGTAATTCCGCCGCCTTCAGTAGGCGTGCTGTACCATGCGTGGGCCTCATCGCCACACGTGGGATTATTACCCACCACCACCACGGCAACATCGGATTCACTTGCGGCCTGCATCGCCGCGTCCTCACCATCCGGCGTGTCATAAGCGGCGAAGTTCACCTTCACGTCCGCGCCAACCTCACTCCGAATCCCTTCGAGCGGTGTAATGGCGTAAGGCGGCGTGCCACCGTACCAGTCCCAATGGACGACGTCAGCCAGCGGACCAATCACGGCAATCGACTTGATCTTCGTCTTATCCAGCGGAAGAAAGTTGCCCTGGTTCTTGAGCAGCACTACCGACTCGAGCGCCATTTTTTCTGAAACCGCCCGGTCGCGATCCGTGTCCCAGGGCAGCGGCGAATCCTTGATCTTGGTATAGGGAACCATCTCCGGCGGATCAAGCAGCCCAAGCTTCATCGCAACGCGGAATTTGCGCCGCAGCGCCTCATCGATATCCGACTCCTTCAACGACCCGTCCTTCAGCGCCGCTTTCGCTTCGTCCTTATACCGGTCCAGAAACTGATTGACGCCGGCCTTGATGCAGGCCACCACAGCCGCTTCCTGATTCGGAAAACGATGCCGCGGGTTGACCAGCAGCGTAACAGCTCCACCATCGCTGGAGATCACATCGACACCCCACTTCGCCATCACGATGCTGCGCAGGATGGGATTAACGGCCATCGGCGTCCCGTTCCACGCATTGTAGGAAGCCATCACTGCCTTCGCGCCGCCATCAACAAACGCCATGCGAAACGGAACCGAATAGTACTCCCAGAAAAGCCGCTCATCGAAATCGGAGGACGAGCTGTTGCGGTTGTTCTCATTCTCATTGGCTAAAAAATGCTTGAGCAGCGGCGCAGCTTGCCAGTATTTCGGATCGTCGCCCTCAAGTCCCCGCGCGAACGCCGTAGCCATGGTGCCGTTCAAAAACGGATCTTCGCCATAAACCTCTTCGCTGCGTCCCCACCGAGGATCACGGTCGAGATCCGACTGCGGACCCCAGAGCATCAGTATCTGCCGGTTGTACTGCGCAGTCTGCGAAATAAACCGCGCCTCATAACCCTCCACTCCGGCAGCCTCGCGCACCAGCGCCGGGTCCCACGTTGCTCCCATCCCCGGCGGCTGCGGAAATTGCGTTGTCGTTACTGGCTTGCGTCCGAAGCGAGCCTCGCGCTGCACCACGCCGTGAATTCCTTCGGAGCTGCCAATATTCGGAACACCCAGGCGCGGCACTCCGGTAACAGTGCCAAGACAGTCGATCTTCTCCTCAACCGTCATGAGCGAAAGAAGATTATCGATGCGCTGCTCCGTAGGCAATTCGGGATTGTCAAAAGGGTAGTGCTGAAGATGCCATTGATCCACCTGAGGCGTTGGTTGCATTCGTGCGCTTTGGGCAAATACTGAACCAGCGAATACCGGCCCGGCAAGCACAAGTGCGCAGAGCGAAACGGCGAAATGATTTTTCATCTCCATGCCAACTCTCATTTGTTGCAGGAAAATCTCCGAATTCAAAGACCGGGACATTCTATTCCAGCCGCGTCCGGGCGCAGAGCTACACCGGCAGAATTAAGCTCGCCGGCTCCAGAAAGAAAAAGAGGAACCGCCAGGCTCCTCTTTTTGCGCCGGTCCGGGTTAACGAATAGAAACTGCAGGTTCGCCCACCACGCGGGAGTTACACACTAAGCGCAAAGAAACATTAATCTCGTTCCCGCAATGTGCGTAAGCTGCTAGTGCGAGTCGTGATCAAAAACCGTAGAAACGTTCTGAGGCATCCTTGGTTTTTTCGAAGGTGCCATCCGCCAGTTCCACAGTGCGGTGACGGTACTTGTGTTGGCCGCCCAGGCGCGCATCCGTTTTCGACGAGTAGCCCGAATAAAGCGCACCCTTGTAGCCCATAACGCAGGTCATCTTGTAACCCCGATTCCTGAGTTCCTTGGCCAGCCGTTTTGCGAACGGATTGGCTCCTTCCGCGCTGTGGCACACATCGCAGCCGATCGTGCCAAAGTAATATTTCTTGAGCCCATGGGCCTCCAGTCGATCAGCAATTTGGGAATAGCTCAGAGGACTATCCCCCGCCTCGCTTGCATAAATGTTCGGATCGTTCACGGCTCCGTGGCCGGCGACAACCAACCGGTTGCCTGATCCAACTCCCATGTTTTCGATTGTTCCGTTTGGATGTGCATCGTCATTGAAAACAGGCGTCCAGTTTCGCTGATGATGCGTCGAAGCTTTGTTCGCATTGTTGTATTCGTCGCAACGGCTCGACAGCGTCGAACCCGTGGTTCGGTCCCAGGGAATAAAGTACACTCGGTCGTTTGCCATATCGATTGAGTTCCTCATTTCCGTATGTTTCCGGGGCGCCCAAAGCATATCATTGCAAGAACGCGGAAACAATGAAAACTGGATGCCGGAGCATCTCATGGCATTACAGTAGTATGGCTGCGAAGTCGAGCGGCTTGTGAGGCAACTACCGGGCAGGAACAGCAGGACGTCCGCGCTCGAAGCGCAGATCGAGCACGCGTCCGGTGCTGAGCAGGAAGCCGCTGATTGCACCCTGGCTGTTGCGCGTAAAGCGGATTTTGCCGCCGTCGGCAGTGAAGAAGTCACGAGTGACAGGCTGCAGCGTGTCAGGGCTGCCCTTGAGGTGGTGCAGCACAAGGCTCTCTTTGCCGTTGGCGCCGGATTCAATCTTCAGCTCATAGAGCGGATCGATCTCAGGGCTGCTGTAGATGCCTGCATATTCGGCGAGTTGGGCCGCGGATGGCGCGAAAGCCGGGACTGCGGAGTAGGTGTCGATCTCGCCGTCCGGCTGCTTGATCGTAAGTTGCTGCGGCGCTCCGGCTTTGCCCGGCAGAAAGGTGATGTCGACGTGCTCGACGTCGCCAAGTTGGAACTGGTTTTCGCTGATCGACTCTGCATAGTAGGTTATATCCTCTCCGATGTTGCCCACCTGTAGCTTCCCGTCCTTAATGACCCAGTGCACCAGATCGTCCGGGTCTTTGACGTTGACATAGACGCCGACTTTGGACTGCATCTGCTCAGGGGTGAGCATGAACGGCTTGGGATCATCCACATGGGTAGGTTCGGCAGGCTGCATTTCGTTTGCCAGGTAAATATCAGCCACCTGGCGCGTCAGGTTGCTGGGATTGGCCGCGCTGAGATTGCAGAGGCAAGCCACGGTGAAATGCTGATCGGGAAAACGGATCATGTCGGAGCGGTAGCCAGCATCGCCGCCGCTGTGATCGACGGTATTAAGGCCTCGATACTTGCCGAGAACCAAACCTGCAGCGTAGTCAATCTGCTCTCCATCATTGAGCCTTCCGCGCTCCTGCAACTGCTGGATAAGTGCAGGTCCGCCCACGCGCGGGTTGTAAAAGTTCTCGTCCCAGAGGGCCAAGTCTTCGACAGTCGTGAGCAGGCTGGTGGCGCCTACGGTGTCGAAGTTGGTCACGCTCAGCCGCCAGGTGTCTCCGGAGGGCTCGTAGCCGTAGGCCATGTTCTTCACGATTTCCTGAAAGTCGTCGCGGAAATGCGAGTTCTTCATACCCAGCGGAGCGAAGATGCGCTCAGTAGTAAAACTGCGAAAGGACTCGCCACTAACGCGCGCCACAATCTGCGCCAGCAGCGTGTAACCGGTATTGCTGTAGAGCTCTTTGGTGTTGGGCGGAAAGTTAAG